>DALZRX010000335.1:0-4903 GCA_032015805.1 Achromobacter sp. | reverse complement strand
CCAGGCGTCGGCCGCGGTGGCCGCGGCCAGCGGCGCCAGCGCGGCAAGGCCCAGCGCCAGGGCATGCATCGCTAGGCGGCGCGCCATGGCACGGCCGGGTTGCAGGGTCGAATGATCAGGCATGCGTGTCTCCCACGTCCTTCATGGTGTCGAAATAGGTCTGTTCATTGGCGATGAAGGCGGCCACCATCGCGCGATAGGTGGCGTCCACCACCTGCTCCAGGTTGGCGAATCCCCGGTTGTGGCGTTCGGCCAGCTTGCGGGCCTTCTCGAAGACCTGGGCCTGGCGGGCCGGCGCGCTCACCTGATACGCGTCACGCTTGAAGCGCGCGGCATCCTTCACGTACATCGCGCGCTCGGCGATCAGCCGCACGATGTCGTCGTCGAGCCGGTCGATGTTGGCGCGCACCTCGGCCAGGTTGGCGCAAAGCGGGCGGTAGGCCGGATCGGTGTATTCGCGCAGCGGCGCGCCGTGGGTGTCGGGTTCCTGGATGCTCACTGGGTATAGTCCGGTTGCTGCGCGGGCGCGGCTTGCTGGAAGGCAGGCTGCGCGTTGCAGTGTTCAAAGATGCCGAGGATGCGCGGATAGGCGGACAGGTCGCAGCCCATGCGCTGCGCGTTGGCGACCTGCGGCACCAGGCAGCAGTCCGCCAGCGTGGGCGCATCGCCAAAGCAGTACGCGCCGTGTCCGTGGCGCGCAAGCAGCGCTTCCACCGCGGTCAGGCCCTCGCGGATCCAGTGGTGGTACCAGGCATTTTTCTGCTCGTCGCTGGCGCCCAGCACGTCCTGCAGGTAGCGCAGGATGCGCATGTTGTTGACCGGATGGATGTCGCAGGAGATGGCGTCGGACAACTCCAGCACGCGGGCGCGCGCCAGCGTCTCGGCGGGAATCAGGCGCGGCTCGGGATGCGTGGCGTCCAGGTAGTCGATGATGGCGAGCGATTGCGAGAGTTGCGTGTCGCCATCGATCAGCAGCGGCACGCCGGCCGAGGGGTTCCTGGCCACGTACGCCGGCGCCCGCTGCTCCTGCTTGCGCAGGTTCACGGGCAGGTACTCGTAGGACAGGCCCTTGAGCGCGAGCGCAATGCGCACGCGATAGGAGGTGGAGCTGTTGAAGAAGCTGTGCAGTTGCATGGGTTGGGCGTTTCGTGAGGACGGTTGGCCGTGGGCGGATCTGTCGGGGGCGTTGATGTCGGAAACGTTGCTATCGGACACGCTCATTCGGCCGTGATGCCGGTGCGGGCGACGACGTCGTCCCAGCGTTTGGCGTCGCGGCCGATGAGCGCGCCGAATTCGGCGGGTGTCGACGTGGCCGGCACCATGCCCTGCGCATCGAAGGCGGTGGCGGTCGCCGGCGCCTTGAGGATGGCGTTGATCTCCTGGTTCAGGCGGTCGACGATGGCGGACGGCGTGCCCTTGGGGGCCAGGACGCCGTACCACATGTCCACGTCGGCGCCCGCCAGCCCCGCCTCGGTCAGCGTGGGCACGTCGGGTAGCTGAGGCAGGCGCTTCGGGCTGCCGGTCGCGATCACCTTGAGCTTGCCGCCCTTTACCTGCGGCAACGCGACGTGGACGGGCAGGAACATGTAGTCGAGCCGGCCGCCGAGCATGTCGGTGACGGCGCCCGCCGTGCCCTTGTAAGGCACGTGCAGCATGGACGCGCCCGTGCGGTCCAGGAACAGCGCCATCGACAGGTGGTGGGGCGTGCCGACGCCGGGCGTGCCGTAGCTCAGCTTGCCCGGCGCGGCCTTGGCCGCCTGCACCACGTCGGCGACGGTGTTGGCGGGGTTGGACGGATGCGTGACCAGCAGCAGCGATCCCCAGGACGTCAGCCCGACGGGCGCGAAGTCCTGCTGCGGGTCGAAGCGCAGCTTGCCCTTGTACAGGCTGCTGTTCATCACGAAGGTGTTGACCGTCACCAGGAAGGTGTAGCCGTCAGGGTTGGCACGCGCCACCTTCTCGCTGCCGATGTTGCCGCTGGCGCCCGCCAGGTTTTCGACTACGACCGGCTGGCCAAGCGTCTGCGGCAGGCTGGCCGCCAATTGGCGCGCGATCAGGTCGATGCCCGTGCCGGGCGTGAAGGGCACGACCAGGGTGATGGGCCGGTCGGGCCAGGCGGCGTGGCTGGCCGTGGCCGCGAAGGACAGGGCGGCGGCAGCCAGAACGCGTAGCAACTTGAACATGGTTTGTCTCCTTTCTTTTGGTTGCTGCTATACGTAGGGCGCGCGCGCCTTCAAGGCCGCCGGGTCGAAGCCGGCAACCTGCTTGTAGCGCCGGGAAATCCCTTCCAGCTCTTCGCGGCTGATGACGTCCTCGATCCGCGCGTAGGGCTTGTCCGCCGAGCGCACGTGCACTTCACGCAGGATCGCGTCGGGGGGATTGCTTCGGTTGGTCAGCACCACACGTGTCGTGGCTTCGACGCGCACACGGTCGTACTGCTGCAAGGCTTCGGGCGTGAGGCCCAGGCGCTTGAGCTGGCCGGTCAGATAGCGTGCATCCACCACGGCCTGGCCCGCGCCGTTCGAGCCGCGCGGCACCATCGGGTGCGCCGCGTCGCCCAGCAACGTCATGCGGCCCTGCGTCCACGTGGGCAGCGGGTCCTGGTCGACCATCGGGTATTCCAGGATCGAGTCGGCATCCTGGATCAGCTTGGCCACGTCCAGCCAGTCGAAACGCCAGTCGGAGAAGGCGGGGAAGAAATCCTCCAGCCTTCCGCTCCGGTTCCAGTCGCGCACGGCGGGCTGCTCGGCCTCGATTTCGGCGACCCAGTTCACGAGCTGGTTGCCCTCGGCGTCGATGTTGTCTCGAATCGGGTAGATCACCATCTTGCCTGTCGACAGCCAGCCGGCCCGCACCATGCTCGCGCCCGAGAGGAAGGGCTTGCAGCGCGTGGTGCCGCGCCACATGTTCACGCCTGAGTAGCGCGGTGCGCCTTCCTGCGGATAGAGCCGTTTGCGCAGCACGGAATGAATGCCGTCGCAACCGACTGCGATGCGCCCGCGCACGGGCGGCAGCGCGTGGCCGTCGTTGTCCTGGAAGCTGGCCGTGACGCTGTCGGCGTCCTGCTGCACGCCGGTGCAGCGCGCATTGACCACCACGCTGTCCGCGCCCAGGCGTTCCCGCACGGCCGCCAGCAACGCCATCTGGAGGTCGCCGCGGTGGATGGAGTACTGGGGCCAGTCGTATCCGGCGTCGGTGCCCGCGGGCTCGCCATAGATGAACTGGCCATGCCGCGTGTAGAACACCGATTCGCGCGTGCGCACCGCAATCGCGTCCAGCGCGGGCAGCAGGCCCAGTTCGTCCAGTTCGCGGGTGGCGTGGGGCAGCAGGTTGATGCCCACGCCCAATGGCTTGATGTCGCGCACGGCCTCGTAGACGCGGCAGGGGATTGCCGCCTGGTGCAGACTCAACGCCAGCACCAGTCCGCCGACGCCCGCGCCGACGATGATGACATCGGTGTCGGTGCGCATCGTCACACCATCTGCACGCTGAGCGTGCCCAATCCATCCACGCCGCCGACCATCTTGTCGCCCCGCACCACGGGACCCACGCCTTCGGGCGTGCCGGTGTAGATGAGGTCGCCGGCTTCGAGGCGGAAGTACTTGGAGAGGTACGCGATGGTCTCGGCGATGGACCAGATCAGCTTGCCGATGTCGCTGCGCTGCTTGTCGGCGCCATTGACCTGCAGCCAGATGCCGGCCTGTTCGATGCCATTGACCGATTGGGCGGGATGCAGCGGGCCGATGGGCGCGCTCTGGTCGAAGGCCTTGCCCAGTTCCCACGGGCGGCCGGCTTCGCGCATCTTCATCTGAAGATCGCGGCGCGTCATGTCCAGGCCGACGGCATAACCCCAGACGTGCTGCAGCGCCTCGCCGACGGGAATGTTCGCGCCGCCCTTGCCGATGGCCGCGACGAGTTCGATCTCGTAGTGCAGGTTCGCCGTTTCGGGCGGATAGGACAGGGAAAGGGTGCTGCCTTCGGCCACGGGCACGACGGCGTCGGCGGGCTTGCAGAAGAAGAACGGCGGCTCGCGGTCGGGGTCGAAGCCCATTTCGCGCGCATGCGCGGCATAGTTGCGGCCGACGCAATAGACGCGGCGCACGGGAAAACTGTCCTGGCTGCCGGAGATGGGCACGGCGACGGGGGCGGTGGGAGCAAACACAAACGACATGGAACACCCTTTGAAGACGGGATGAAGATTCAGGAGATGGGGCGCGCGGGTCAGGCGACGCGCTCTTCGCGCCACAGGCCCAGCGCGTCCTGCACGGGGCGGTCGGAATAGCTGAAGAGCGTGGCGTCTTCCAGCGCGGCAAGCTGCACCGGCATCCAGGACGGCGCGACGAAGACATCGCGCGGGCCGAAGTGGAATTCCTGGTCGCCGATGCGCGCGGTGCCGCGGCCCTCGACGACGCTGTAGACGGTGGAGTCGGTCGTGCGCGTGGTCTTGCCTTGAAAGCCCGCCGGCAGGAATTGCATGAACGTGGCCATCGTGGGCATGGGGTAGCCGCCGGTGGCCGGATTCAGGTAGCGCAGCTTCACGCCGTCCCACGGATCCAGTTCGCCGTGGCGGTACAGCGCGTCCAGCGCCTCGCGGCTGCGTTCGTAGGGATAGTTGAAGATGGGCGAGGTGCCGCTGGAGACCTGATGCCGCACGGGCGCCATGTTGTGGCCGAAGCGCGCCATGCTGTCGCCCTCGGGGCGCGTGACGGGCTGGGTGGCGGACGGGTAGTTTTCGGCAAAGCCCGCGTCCAGGAAGCGCAGCAGCGGAATGTCCAGGCCATCGAGCCAGACGACGGGCTCGCCGCCCTCGACGGTTTCGGCGTTGCCGTGGTCGTGCCAGGTCCAGGAGGGCGTGATGATGAAGTCGCCCGGGTGCATGGTGGTGCGCTCGCCGTTGACGGCG
>DALZRX010000334.1:0-4920 GCA_032015805.1 Achromobacter sp. | reverse complement strand
GCACCTTCAGGCCGAACAGGATGTTCTCGCGCACCGACAGGTGCGGAAACAGCGCATACGACTGGAACACCATGGAAATGCGGCGCTTGGCCGGCGGCAACTGCGTGACGTCGCGGTCGCCGATTCGGATGGTGCCTGATGTCGGCGTATCCAGGCCGGCGATCATGCGCAGCGTCGTGGACTTGCCGCAACCGGACGGGCCCAACAGGACGGTGAAGCTGCCGGCCGGAACCGTGAAGCTCACGCCTTGGATCGCCGCCGCGCCGGCATACTGTTTGGTGAGGTTATCCAGAACGATGGATGACATGCTGTCTCGAAGATCTAATTGTTAGATCCGCATTGTTGCCTGTTATGAAAACCTTTTCATTGTGCAGCGCAAACATGACGGATATGTGGCAATGCGAGGTTTCGTAGTCTAGGGGTCAACCGAACGGATACGGCCCGGGGTAATCCCCAATGACCGCGTGATGCGTGACCAGGTTGCCGCCTTGCCACCAATGCAGTTGGTAGCCGGGCGGTTCCATGATGTATTGCAGCGTGGGACGCGGGCCGAGTTCCAGCGCAAGCTGATGGGCCGTGCCGGGACAGGTCGATGCGATGGTGCCGCCGAAGCGCTGGAAGATCGTGCGATGCAGGTGGCCGCACAGCACGCGCTCGACGTTGGGATATCCGGCCACGATGCGCTCCAGCTCGGGCGCGCCGGCCAGCAGGCCGATGTCGTCCATGTGCTCGATGCCGGTGAGAAACGGCGGGTGGTGCATCAGCACCAGCGTGGGCCGGCCGGGTTGTTCGGCCAGACGCTCGGCCAGCCAGCCCAGGCGTTCCTGGCACAGCTCGCCGTGGCTCTTCATGGGCACCACGGTGTCCAGCGCCAGGAGGCGCAGCGGATAGGTTTCGATGGCGTACTGGACGAATTGGCCGCCTTCTTGCAGATACGCGTGGTCCGGAAACGCGGCGCGCAACTGGGTGCGATCGTCGTGGTTGCCGGGCAGCAGGAAATACGGAATCTCAAGCGCCTGCAGGTGTTCGCGCAGCGTCTGGTATTCGATGGGCTTGCCCAGGTCGGTCAGGTCGCCGGTGATCAGCACGCAGTCGGGCCGCGGCGTCAAGGCATTGAGGGCGCGCACCGCTGGCGCCAGGAACGCGGCCGGATCGATGATGCCGTAGGCCTTGTCTCCCGGGGTGCGCATGTGGAGGTCGGTGATTTGTGCGATGAGCATGGCGCGTAGGAATCAGGAGGTTGTCGGATGGATTGTCGAGCGGACCTAGCGGCGCACGGAGGCCGCGGTGCCGCCCACGACGATGCAATGCGGCAGGCGGTTGGACTGGGGTGGCTGGCCGTGAATCTGCGCCAGCAGGTTGGAGCACGCGGTCTGGCCGATGCCGTCGCTGGGCTGCGCGACGGTGGTGAGCGGCGGGGTCAGCAAGGCGCCAAAGCGCATGCCGTCAAAGCCGCACACCGAGATGTCGGCCGGCACCGACAGCCCCAATCCCACCAGGTCCGCGATGACGGCCGTTGCCAGCAGATCGTTGGAACAGAAGAGCGCCGTGGGCGCCTGCTTGCCCCGCAACGCCACCTTGAGGGCGTCCACGTCGCTGCCGGTGTGCGAGCTCATGGAGATGTGCTGGATGGTGTCCAGGCCCAGTTTCTTGGCGCAGGCGCGTGCGCCCATCAGGCGCCGTCGGGCGCGGTCGGAGGCGGTCAGCGGGCCCGTCACCAATGCGATGCGCTTGTGCCCCATTGCGGCCAGATGCGCCACCATGTCGCTTGCCGCGGCGCGATTGTCGACCGAGGCAAAGGGATGATCATTGGATTCGTTGTAGACCAGCACGAACGGAATACCGCTGCGGTCCAGGTCGTCCAGCGTGGCGCTTTTGTTGACGTCGGCCACCGTCAGGATCAGGCCGTCGACCTGATGGTCGATCAGCCCTTGTACCGCGGCCGATTCGACCGCGGGGTCGTAGCCGGTGGCGGTCAGCATGACGCTGTATCCTGATTCGCGGGCACGCCGTTCGGCGCCTTCGAAGCACTCCGCGAACACGGGATTGGACAGCGTGGGCAGGATCAGCCCGATGGTGCGGGTGCTGCCCGAACGCAGGCTGCGGCCCACGCGGTTGGGCCTGAAACCGGCGCGCTTGGCGATGTTGCGGATGTGCGCCAGCGTATCGGGATGCACGATCTCCGGCTGGTTGAACGCGCGCGACACCGTCGCAGGCGAGACCCCCGCCTTGCGAGCCACTTCGATGATGGAAAAGCGGGGCGACGGGCGCGTAGCCATTGATGTATCGCTGCTGGTTTGCTGAAAACGATTTCACTTTACTTGAGGAATGTGAACTTTGTATTGCACGGGTTTGCGCTATGCTGGTGTGGACGCAACAACAAAGCCATGGCGCAGCGCGTTTTTCCGCGGAAAACCCAACCTTTTCGGTGTTTTTCCCAATTGACGCAAGGCGCACAATGGCAAGAGTCGGTTTGCCGGGCATGACGCTTGCTTGAACTGGCGGCAAGCATGCCGGGCATACCCTCGGTCAAGGGGACCGGGTGCGCAGCATGTTTATTCCGCGCTCGGCGCGGCACCGGCAAAGAGGAAAGAATCATGTCTACTGCCTTGAACAGACTGGGCGCGGTCGAAGCCGCGCGCAAGCTGCAACGGCGCGAATTGACCGCGGTGCAATTGGTGCGTGCCTGCTTTGCGCGCATCGAGCAACGCGAGAACACCATCCACGCCTGGACCGCGCTGCAAAAGCAGGCCGCGCTCGACCAGGCCGAAGCACTCGACCGCGGCGCGATGCGCGGCCCGCTGCATGGCCTGCCCATCGGCGTGAAAGACCTGTTCGACACCGCCGACCTGCCTACCCGCTACGGATCCCCCATCTACGATCGGCACCGCCCTGGCCTGGACGCCGCGTCAGTGGCGCTGTGCCGCGGCGCAGGCGCCGTTGTCATTGGCAAGACCGTCACCACCGAATTCGCAACCTATCAGGCCGGCCCCACCCGCAATCCGCGCAACGAGGCCTACACGCCTGGCGGTTCGTCCAGCGGTTCGGCGGCTGCGGTGGCCGACGACATGGTGCCCTTTGCCCTCGGATCGCAGACGGCCGGTTCCATCATCCGGCCGGCGTCGTATTGCGGCGTGGTCGGCTACAAGCCGACGTTTGGCGCGATCTCCCGCGCCGGCGTGAAAAGCCTGGCCGAATCGCTGGACACGGTGGGCGGATTCGCCCGCTCCGTGGAGGACGTGGCGCTGTTCTCGTCGGTCCTGATGCGCGAGCCGCGCATGCTGGACCTGTCCTATCACGACACGCCGCGCGTGGGCATGTACCGCAGCCTGCAATGGCGCCACGCGCAGCCCGAAACCAAGGAGGCCTTCGCCCAGGCCGCCGCGATCCTGTCGCGCGCCGGCGCCAAGGTCGAGGAAGTGCCGCTGCCGGCCGAGCATTGCGTGCTGGTGCAGCTTCATTCCGACATCATGGCGTTCGAGGCCTCGCAGGCGCTTGCCTATGAACGCCTGGAACATGCCGCGCAGCTCAGTCCCAAGCTGCAGGCCATCCTGGAGTCGGGCGCGCAGATCAGCGCCGAACAGCACGTCAAGAACCTCGCCCGCGCCGCCGAATCGCGCGCGCGGGTGGATTCGTGGTTCCAGCAATACGACGTGCTGCTTGCGCCCAGCGCCAGCGGCGAGGCGCCATTCGCCGACCTCGGCACGGGCGATCCGCAGTTCTCGCGCGCCTGGACGCTGTTCGGCCTGCCCTGCCTGAACCTGCCGTTCGCGACAGGCCCGCAGGGCTTGCCGGTGGGCTTGCAGCTCGTTGGCGCGCGTCACGAAGACCACCGCCTGCTTGCCATCGGCGCGTGGATCCACGCCCGCCTGTTGGCGGCCAACGCGCCGGACATCGGCGCGTCCGACATGTGGCCGCGCGGCTGAACTTTCCACCCGCAACGAAAAAGCCCGCCGGATAAGGCGGGCTTTGTTTTGTGCCCCCGTGTCGGGGGCCGCTGGCCTGGACGTGGATCACACGGCTTCGGCGGCTTCCTGTTCGGTGGCGACAGCGCCCGAATTGATGTGGCGGTTGACGGCGCTCAGCACGGCTTGGAACGAGGCCGTCACGATGTCGCGGTCGATGCCCACGCCAAAGCCCGTGGCCGATTCGCCCACGCGCAGTTCGACATAGGATGCGGCGCGCGTGCCGGTGCCGGTGCCGATGGCGTGCTCGTGGTAGTCCATGATGCGCACGGGCACATCAAGCGCGGCCACGAAGGCGGAGATCGCGCCATCGCCCTTGCCGCTCACCACGCGGCGTTCGCCGTTGAATTCAAGTTCGGCTTCGATGCTGAAGTGCTGGCCTTCGCCGGCCGATGGATCGCCGTCGATGCGATGGCGGATCAGCTTCCACGGCGCCTTCTGCTCGAGGTATTCGCTGTTGAAGATCGTGTGCACGTCGTCGGCGGTGACTTCGCGGCCGGTTTCGTCGGTGACGCGCTGGATGGCGCGGCTGAATTCGATCTGCAGGCGGCGCGGCAACACAAGGCCGTGTTCCTGCTCGAGCAGGTAGGACACGCCACCCTTGCCCGACTGGCTGTTCACGCGGATCACGGCGTCGTAGCTGCGGCCGAGGTCGGCGGGGTCGATGGGCAGGTACGGCACTTCCCAGACGGCGTCCGCCTTCTGCAGCGCAAAGCCTTTCTTGATGGCGTCCTGGTGCGAACCGGAGAACGCGGTAAAGACGAGGTCGCCCGCGTACGGGTGACGCGGATGGACCGGCAATTGGTTGCAGTACTCGGCGCAGCGGCGCACTTCGTCGATGTCCGAGAAGTCCAGGCCGGGATGCACGCCTTGCGTGTAGAGGTTCAGCGCCAGCGTGACGAGGTCGACGTTGCCGGTGCGCTCGCCGCTGCCGAACAGGCAGCCTTCGATGCGG
>DALZRX010000333.1:0-4935 GCA_032015805.1 Achromobacter sp. | reverse complement strand
GACGCGACAAGGCATTGCCGTGCAACTGCTGGAGCAGGCGGCGCACATCGGCGAAATCGGCGCCGGCATCCAGCTCGGCCCCAACGCCTTTGCGGCGCTGGACGCGCTGGGCGTGGGCCGCACGGCGCGCGAGCGCGCCGTCTTCACCGATCACATCATCATGATGGACGCGGTGGACGCCAAGGAGGTCGTTCGCATCGACACCGGCGAGGCGTTCCGCGCGCGCTTCGGCGGCCCGTACGCGGTGATCCATCGCGCCGACATCCATCTGTCCATCCTGGAAGCCGTGCAGCAGGACCCGCTGATCCAGTTCCGCACGTCCACGCAGATCGCCGGCATGTCGCAGGAAGAACACGGCGTGGAAGTCGTGGACACGCAAGGCAACCGCTATCGGGCCGACGCCGTGGTGGGCGCCGACGGCGTCAAGTCCGTGATCCGCGAGCGCATGGTGGGCGACCCGGCGCGCGTGACCGGCCACGTCGTCTACCGCGCCGTGGTCGAACAGGAAAACATGCCCCGTGAGCTGCGGATCAACGCGCCCGTGCTGTGGGCGGGTCCGCACTGCCATCTGGTGCACTATCCGCTGCGCGGCGGCCAGCAATACAACCTGGTCGTCACGTTCCATAGCCGCGAGCAAGAGGAATGGGGCGTGCGCGAAGGCAGCAAGGAAGAGGTGCTGTCCTACTTTCAGGGCATCCACCCGACGCCGCACCAGATGCTGGATCGTCCGACCTCATGGAAACGCTGGGCGACCGCCGACCGCGAACCGGTGGAACAGTGGGGCGAGGGCCGCGTCACGATCCTGGGCGATGCGGCCCATCCCATGACGCAATACATGGCCCAGGGCGCCTGCATGGCGCTGGAAGACGCCGTGACGCTGGGCGAGGCGATCCGGCAATGCGATCACGACCTGCCCGCGGCGTTCCGGCTGTATGAATCAGTCCGCATTCCGCGCAGCGCGCGAGTGGTGTGGTCCACTCGCGAGATGGGCAGGCTCTATCACGCGCGCGGCGTGGAGCGCACCGTGCGCAACATGCTGTGGACGGGGCGCAGCCAATCCCAGTTCTACGACGCATTGCAGTGGCTGTATGGCTGGAAGGTGGAGAACTGCCTGGCGGGCGGGATGCCGCGGTAGGCGAGGCAGCAGTAGGCGAGGCAGCGGTATTCACGCAGCAGGGACGACGCAGCAGGAACAACGCCGCCTGTCGAAGAGCATGCGGCATACAAGCATCAGTACATGAGGAGACAACCATGCACAAAAGCACCATCCGCGGCGCAGCCGCCGTCATGCTGTCATTGGCCTCGTACGCGGCCAGTGCACAGCCCAAGCCCGTGGACATCGGTTTCATCGGAACCCTGTCCACGCCCGCAGGCTACATCGGCGAAGACGAGCGCGACGCCTTCATGCTGGCCGTCAAGGAAGGCGGCGGCAAGCTGGGCGGCGTGCCGGTCAATGTGCGCGTCGAGGACGATGCGCTCAAGCCTGCCAACGCCAAGCAGATCGCCGACAAGATGGTGCAGGGCGGGGTGCGCCTGTTCACCGGCATCAACTTCTCGAATGTGATGGCCGCCGTCGGGCCGACCGTGCTGAACGCTGGCGCCTTCTACGTCAGCCTGAACGCCGGCCCGTCCAATTTCGCGGGCAAGGCCTGCAATCCCAATTACTTCTCGGTGGCGTTCCAGAACGATTCTTACGCCGACACCGCGGGCATGGCGGCCAATGAACTGGGCGCCAAGCGGGTCGTCATCATGGCGCCGAACTACCAGGCTGGCCGCGACGCCATCGCGGGCTTCAAGCGCACGTACAAGGGCGAGATCGCCGACGAGATCTACACCAAGCTTGAACAGGCGGATTTCTCGGTCGAGCTGGCGCGCATCCGCTCGCTCAACCCGGACGCCATCTTCCAGTTCCATCCGGGCGGCGCGGGCATCAACCTGACCAAGCAGTTCGCCAACTCGGGCCTGGCCGACAAGATCAAGATGATCACGCCCATCTACTCGATGGACGACCGCATGCTGGCCGCCACCGGCACGGCGGGCAAGGGCTTTTACCTGAGCTCACTGTGGAGCGCCGACCTGGACAACGCGCAGAGCAAGCACTTTGTCGAGGCCTTCACCAAGGCCTACAACCGCGCGCCCACCGCGTACGCCGCCCAGGCCTACGACACCGCCAACCTGATCGGCTCCGCGCTGAAGGCGGTGAACGGCGACATCACCGGCAAGCCCGACGACTTCCGCAACGCCCTGCGGCGCGCGGACTTTCCCAGCGTGCGCGGCAAGTTCAAGTTCGGCTCCAACCAGCATCCCATCCAGGACTGGTATCTGCTGCACATCGAAGCGGGCCCCGACGGCAAGCTGGTCTACAAGAACCTGAAGGTGCTTGCCCGCGACCACACCGACGTGCACGCGGCGGACTGCAAGATGCAATGACGCGGCGAGAGGCCGCGCGGCGCCGGGCTCGCCGGCGCCGCGCGTCTCATCACACAGGCTCTCCGAAGAAGGAGTCGCAATGCTGATGTTCCTGGAGCAGGTCCTGAACGGCCTGCAGTACAGCGCCTTGCTGTTTCTGTTGTCGGCGGGATTGACGCTGGTGTTCGGCATCATGAACGTCATCAACCTGACGCACGGCTCTTTCTACATGGTGGGCGCGTTCTGCGCGGCCAGCGCGGCAGCGTCCACGGGATCGTTCGCAGCCGCCCTGCTCGCCGCACTGGCGGGTGCGGCGCTGTACGGCCTGGTGATCGAGCTGCTGGTCATCCGCCACCTGTACCGGCGCGATCACCTGGACCAGGTGCTGGCCACGCTGGGACTGACCCTTTTCACCAATGAACTGGTGACGGTGGTGTTTGGCCGCAGCCCGCCCTTCATGGACATCCCGCCGTTCCTGTCGGGGTCCGTCGCGTTGCTGCCCGGCCTGAACTATCCCATCATGCGGCTGGCATTCATTGGCGCGGGCGCGCTGGTCGCACTGGGGTTGTGGCTGCTGATCTCGCGCACGCGGGTCGGCATGCTGGTGCGCGCGGGCGCCGACGACGGCGAGATGGTGGATGCGCTGGGCGTGAACATCCAACGGCTCTTTACGCTGATCTTCACGCTGGGCGCGCTGCTCTGCGGCTTTGCGGGCGTCATGGCCGCGCCCCTCCTGGCCGTCGAGATCGGCATGGGCGAGCGCATCCTCATCACCACCTTCGTCGTCATCGTGGTGGGCGGCGTCGGCTCCGTGCGCGGCGCGCTGGTGGGATCGCTGATGATCGGCATGACGGACGCGCTGGGGCGCGCCTACATCCCCTTCTGGATGTCGCGCCTGCTGCCGCCGGAACTATCGGACTCGGCCAGCTCCAGCCTGGTGTCCGCAAGCATTTACATCTTGATGGCCATCGTGCTGCTGTTCAGGCCGCGCGGTCTGGTGCCGGCCCAGCGCTAGGAACGATACCCATGACCAGACAAACTCCATCGTCTTCCGCCGCCGCCCCGGTGTCTGACACCCAGGGAGCCGAAGCCGCGTACCACCACCGTGCATCGCAAGTATCAGACACCGGCACTGGCGCCCCCGCCAGCAGCCCGCGCATCACCCGCAGCGCCGTCGTCAACGCCATCGGGCTGTTGCTCTTCGTGCTGGTGCCGGCCATCGCGTCGGCCACGGGCGAGAGCTTTCTCGTCAACCTCATGACGCGCTTTCTCATCTACGCCATCGCGGCCGTCAGCCTGGACCTCATCCTGGGCTATGGCGCCATGGTCAGCTTCGGCCACGCCGCGTTCTTCGGCCTGGGCGGGTACGTCATCGGCATCGCGGCCTTTCACGTCAATCAGGGCGAGACGCTGTTCGGCTGGAGCGGCAGCAACGCCGCGCTGGTCATGTGGCCCCTTGCCGTCGCCGTCGCGGCGTTATTGGGCCTGGTGGTGGGATTCCTGTCGCTGCGCACGTCGGGCGTGCAGTTCATCATGATCACGCTGGCCTTCGGGCAGATGCTGTACTTCATCCTGGTGGGGTTGATGATCTATGGCGGCGACGACGGCCTGTCCATCGACACACGCAACTCCCTGCCGGGACTCAACCTGGACGATCCGGCCACCTTCTACTACGTCTGCCTGGCGCTCATGACCGCCTGGATCATCGTGTGCCGGCGTATCGTCAATTCGCCCTTCGGCATGGCGCTGCAAAGCATCAAGCAGAATCCGCGCCGCAGCATCGGACTGGGCCTCGCACCGCTGCGTTACCGCCTGACGGCCTTCGTGCTGTCCGCGGCGGGCACCGGATTGGCCGGCGCGCTATGGGCCAACTACGCGCTCTTCGTCAGCCCCGACATGTCGGCCTGGCAGAAATCCGGCGAGCTCATGGCCATGGTCATCCTGGGCGGCATGGGCTCGATCTTTGGCCCCGTGCTGGGCGTGGCCGTGTACCTGGGTCTGGAACAGGTCGCCACCGGCTGGACCGAGCATTGGATGCTGATCCTGGGTCCCGTGCTGGTGCTGGTGGTGCTCTTCGGCAAACGCGGCGTATATGGCTGGCTGGCGGGAGGCAAGCAATGACGTCACAACCCAAACTGGAAATCCGCGACCTGCAGAAGTCCTTCGGCGCCGTTCACGCCACACAGGGCGTCAACCTGGCCGTGCGGCCCGGTGAACTGCACGCCCTCATCGGCCCCAACGGCGCGGGCAAGACGACTTTGCTGTCCCAGATCAGCGGCGAGATCCTGCCCGACGCGGGCAGCATCTGGCTCGACGGTGGCGACATCACCCGCATGCCCGCATACAAGCGTCCCGCCGCCGGACTGGCGCGTTCGTTCCAGATCAGCCAGCTCTACCCCGACTTCAGCGCCGAAGACAATGTCGCCATGGCCGTACAGGCGCACAGCCCAGGCGGCTTCAACCTGTGGCGCAACGCCCGGCGCATGGCCCGGCTGCGCGAACCGGCGCGCGACGCGCTGGCACGGG
>DALZRX010000332.1:0-4946 GCA_032015805.1 Achromobacter sp. | reverse complement strand
CGTGGCCGCCAGCGTGCCGGGCGCGCAGGCCGGTGCAAGCGCCGTGCTTTGCAGCCGCATGCCGGGCTCGATGTACGTGGAGCAGGCGCGTACGCGATCGCCGTCTTCCAGTTGCACCCAGCAGTCCTGGCAGGCGCCCATCATGCAGAAGCCGGCGCGCGGGCCGCCCCCGAATTCCGAGATGCGCAGGCGCTCGCCCTGTGTCAGTACGGCAGTCAGAACCGTGTCGCCGGCAAGCGCCGTGCAGGCCTGTCCGTCGAAGGTGAAGGTCAACGCGGGCCGGCCGGTTTCGGCCAGGCGTTTCAGGATTGCCATGGCGTCCGCGGCTCCTTTGCGGCTGTCGGCGGTAATTTCATTTCTGGCCCACCAGGACGCGGTCCAGTCCATACACCCGGTCCAGCAGCAGCATGGTCACGGCTGTCAGCCCGATCACCAGCGCGGACACCGCGGCCATCATGGGATCGATGGATTCCGTGGCATACATGTACATGCGCACCGGCAGCGTGATCGTCGACGGCGCCGTGATGAACACCGACATGGTCAGCTCGTCGAAGCTGTTGATGAAAGCCAGCAGCCAGCCGCCGGATACGCCCGGAATGATGAGCGGCAGCGTGACCTGGAAGAACACCGTGGCGCGGCTGGCGCCGAGCGACAGCGCGGCGTGCTCGATGGACCGGTCAAAGCCCACCAGCGCGCCGATCACCAGACGCATCACGTACGGCGTGATGACGACCACGTGGCTGGCCACCAGCCACGGAAAACTGCCGGCCATGCCCATCAGCGCAAAGAAGCGCAGCAGCGCCACGCCGAGCACCAGATGCGGGATCATCAGCGGCGACAGGAACAGGCCATTGAGCACGTCGCGGCCGGGAAAGCGGTAGCGCGTGATGGCGATGGCGGCGGGCACCGCCAGGCACACGGCGATGCTGGCCGACAGGAACGCGAGCCACAGGCTGTTCTTGAATGCCTGCATGAAATTGGGATGGTCGAAAACCGCGTCAAACCAGCGCAGCGAGAAGCGCGTGGTGGGCACGGTTAGCGTCGAGTCGGGCGTGAATGCGACCAGGCACACGATGACCAGCGGCGCCAGCACGAACGCCACCACCAGGAAGTTGAACGCCAGCGCGAAAGGACCGTTCTTCTGCATGTTCGATTCCTTGCGCGGGTCAGCCCAGGCTGCGGCGGTAAGAGCGTTCGACGACGCGGTTGTACGCCATCATGACGATCACGTTCACCACCAGCAGAATGATCGCGATGGCCGCGCCCAGCGGCCAGTTGAGCTCGGTCAGGAACTCGTCGTACACGACGGTCGCCACCATCTTCAGGCGCCGCCCGCCCAGCAGCGCGGGAATGGCGAAGGAGCTGGCCGATAGCCCGAACACAATGAGGCTGCCGGACAGGATGCCCGGCATGGCCTGCGGCAGCACGATGCGCGTGAGCGTCTGGAGGCGCGAGGCGTTCAGCGACAAAGCCGCATGCTCGACGGTGGGGTCCAGCTTCTGCAGCGACGTCCAGACCGGAATCACCATGAAGGGCAGCATGACGTGGACCAGCCCGATGATGACGGCGGTGGGCGTGTACAGCAGCGTTCCCAATCCCAGCGCCGCGGCCGCCTTGCCGAGCGGCCCGCCGGGTCCCAGCAGCATGCTCCATCCGAACGCCCGCACGACCAGCGAGATCAGCAGCGGCGACAGCACCACCAGAAGGAAGATCGAGCGCCAGGGTTTGCCCATGCGCGACAGGATGTAGGCCTCGGGCGCGCCGATCAGTACGCAGATCAGGGTGGTGACGCCGGCGATCCAGAAGGTGCGCCAGAAGATCTCGATGAAGTAGCTGTCCGTGACCACCGCCAGGTAGTGCTCCAACGTGTGCCCCGGCTGGATGCCCGTGGCGTAGTCGAACGGCCGGAAGGACAGGGCGAACGTCAGCGCCAGCGGCGTGAGCACCAGCGTGAGAAACACGAGGGCCAGCGGGATGGAACCCAGGATGGCGAGCAGGCCGTCGTTGCGCGGCTTGGGCAGGCTGGCGGCGGCGCCGCGTTGCGTCAGGGTCGCCATGTCAGGCCGCCGTCGCCGCGGCCGGGGTGCGCAGCACGCGCAACACGCCGTCCGCCCAGTCCAGGTCAATCTGCTCGCCGTCGTCATGCGGGCGGCGGCCGTCGTTCGGGGTGAGGATGGTCAGCGATCCCACGGGCGAATCCAGGTCGTACATCCACTGGCTGCCCAGGAAATAGCGCGTGTTGACGACGCAAGCGAGCTTGCCTTGGCCGGACGGCACCGGCACCAGCTTTTCGGGCCGCAGCGAGAGCTGCACGCTGTCGCCGTGGCGCAGGCCTTCGCCGTCGACCAGCAGACTCAGCGCGCCGGTCTGGACTTCGGCCTGCGAGCCGCAACGCGTCACGCGGCCCGCCAGCAGGTTGGTCTTGCCCACAAAACGCGAGATGAACTCGCTTTGCGGGTGTTCATACATGCGGTAGGGCGCGTCCACCTGCGTGGCCCGGCCGTCCTGCATGACGACGACGCGATCGCTGATGGACAGGGCCTCGGCCTGATCGTGCGTCACCATGACGGTCGTGGTGCCGATCTTGCGCTGGATGCTGCGCAGTTCGAACTGCATGTCCTCGCGCAGCTTGGCGTCCAGATTGGAGAGCGGCTCATCCAGCAGCAGCACCGGCGGCCGGATCACCAGCGCGCGCGCCAGCGCCACGCGTTGCCGCTGGCCACCCGACAGTTCGCGCGGGAAGCGGTCGGCGTGCTTGTCCAGCTTGACCAGCGCCAGCGCCTCGCGCACGCGCTCCTGGCGCTCGGCGCGTTCGACCTTGCGCATCTTCAGGCCAAAGGCCACGTTGTCCGTCACGGTCAGGTGCGGAAACAGCGCATAGCTCTGGAACACAATGCCCAGGCCACGCGTGTTGGGCTTGGCGTGCGTGATGTCGCGCCCATCCAGCGTGATGGTTCCGCAGGTCACGTCGGCAAAGCCGGCAATCATCTGCAGCGTGGTGGTCTTGCCGCAGCCGGAGGGGCCGAGCAACGAGACGAACTCGCCCTTGTCGACCGCAAGGCTGAAGTCGGAGACGACGCGCAGGTCGCCGTAGTTCTTGGAGACGTTGTCCAGCCGCAGAAATGCCATGTTCCAAACCCCGTGGCCCGTACGGGCCTTGCGCCGCCAGGGTGGAATTCATCCCTCTCCGGCTGCTTGATCGATGGCGCAGTCTAGGAGCCGCCAAAAGACAGGGTCAATTAGGGTTTTCCGAAGAATCGAATTTTTTCGCTGGTATTTCCGATAGACTGAATTTCCTGCTAAAAATAGCCTTAGCAATTTTGATTATCGGAACCCAAGAATGAAGAAATCAGAAATTTCGGAGGACTCCGCCGGTCAGGGCGTGTTGCAGCGTGCGTTCGCCGTCCTGCGCGTGCTGGCCGATGCCAAGGGGGAAAAGCTGCGCCTGACCGACATCGCGGCCCGCACGGGGCAAGCGCAGGCCACGGTGCACCGGGTGCTGCAGGGCTTGATGCAGGAGGGCGTGGTCGAGCAGCCGGCGCAAAGCAAGGGGTACCAGTTGAGCGTTGCGTTCTACTCGCTGGCCGCCGCCGCAGGCAACCACCAGTCCAGCCTGCGCACGCTTTACCGTCCCGCCATGCTGCGCCTGTCGGGCATGCTGAACGACACGATCTTCCTGCTGGTGCGCAGCGGCTTTGACGCGGTTTGCGTCGACCGGGTGGACGGCGCCTTTCCGGTGCGTTCGCACACCGGCGACATCGGCGGCCGGGTGCCGCTCGGCATGGGACAGGGCGGGCTGGTGCTGCTGGCCAGCCTGCCGGAAGCCGAACGCGAAGAGGTCATCCGCTTCAACATCCCGCGGCTGCATCACCTGGGGTTCGTCGACGAGATTTCCATGCGCGTGCGCATCAAGGAATGCCTGGAATTACGCTACGCGCGCAGCCAGGGCCAGGGCGTGTTTCCCAACATCGCGGGGCTGGCGGTGCCGGTCTACGATCCCAACGGCGTCACGGTCGCCGCGCTGAGCGTGGCCGCGCCGATTGAACGCATCAGCGACGAACGCCTGCCGCTGATTGTGGAAATGCTGCGCCGCGAGGCCGACGCCGTGGGTGCGCAGATCAATCCCTTCGATCCGGCGCTGCGCCGCCCCAGCCAGTTTCTGGGAACGGGCAACGGCGCGTAGCGGCCGGCACATGGCGCCGGCGCATGAAAAAACCCGGACGCGAGGTCCGGGTTTTTATTGAGCGTGGGCGATCAGGTCGGATACGTGCCCGGCAGCAGGATGCTGCGGTCGCCCGGCACGAGCGTGCGGCGGCCGCACAGCGCCATCGTCGTATCCATTTCCTTGTACAGGATCTCCAGCACGCGGGTCACGCCGGCCTGGCCGTACGCGCCCAGGCCATACAGGAAGGCGCGGCCGATCATCGTGCCGCGCGCGCCCAACGCCACGGCCTTCAGGATGTCCTGGCCGGAGCGGATGCCGCCGTCCATCCACACTTCGATCCTGGAGCCCACGGCATCGGCGATCGCGGGCAGGGCCTCGATCGATGACATGGCGCCGTCGAGCTGGCGTCCGCCGTGGTTGCTGACGATGAGCGCGTCGGCGCCGCTGTTGGCGGCGAGCTGCGCGTCTTCCACGTCAAGGATGCCCTTGATGATGAGCTTGCCGCCCCAGCGCTGCTTGATCCATTCCACGTCGTCCCAGCTCAGGCGGGGATCGAACTGTTCGGCGGTCCACGAAGACAGCGACGACAGGTCGCTCACGCCCTTGGCGTGGCCCACGATGTTGCCGAAGGTGCGGCGCTTGGTGCCCAGCATGCCCATGCACCAGCGCGGTTTGGTCGCCAGGTTGATGAGGTTGCGCAACGTGGGCTTGGGCGGCGTCGACAGGCCGTTCTTGATGTCCTTGTGGCGCTGGCCCAGGATCTGCAGGTCCAGCGTCAGCA
>DALZRX010000331.1:0-4956 GCA_032015805.1 Achromobacter sp. | reverse complement strand
CTGGCCGACGAGCGTCACTGCCTGCCGGTGCCGCGCGGCCTGGACCTGCTGGCAGCCGCCGCCATTCCGGAAAACTATTTCACCGTCTGGACCAACGTCTTTGACCGCGCGCGCCTGGCGCAGGGCGAGAAGTTCCTGGTCCACGGCGGCTCCAGCGGCATCGGCCTGACGGCCATCCAGCTCGCGCGCGCGTTCGGCGCAGAGGTCTGGACGACCGTGGGCAACCAGCAGAAGGCAGACGCCTGCATCAAGGCCGGCGCGCATCACGCGGTGCTGTACCGCGAGACGGACTTCGAGACCGCCGTGCGCGAAGGCACGGACAAGGCCGGCGTGGACGTGATCCTGGACATGGTGGGCGGCGCCTACATCAACAAGAACCTGCGCTCACTGGCCCTGAACGGCCGGCTGGTGCAGATCGCCTTCCTGGAGGGCAGCAAGGCCGAGATCGACGCCCTGCCCATCATGACCAAGCGCCTGCAATTTACCGGGTCCACGCTGCGCCCGCGCTCTGACGAGGACAAGGGCGCCATCGCGCAATCGCTGGCGCAGAAGGTGCTGCCGCTGATGGCACAGGGAAAATGCCTGCCGCTGATTCACGAGGTCTTTCCGCTGGCTGAGGCCGCGCGTGCGCACGAACTGATGGAGAGCAGCAAGCACATCGGCAAGATCATGCTGCAGGTGCGGCCATGAACGCGCGCTTTGCGGACCAGACCGTCATCGTCACGGGCGCCGTGGGCGGCATCGGCTCGGCCATCGTCGAGGCGTTCCTGGCCGAAGGCGGCCGTGTCGGGCTCGTCGACTTCAACGCGCAGGCGGGCCAAGCCTATGAAAAGGAACTGCAAAAGCGCGGCCACGAGGTGTGTTTCGTGCCCACCGATGTCGCGCATTTCGATCAGTGCCAGGCGGCCTACGACCGCATCACGCGCGAGCTGGGCGCCGCAACCATCCTGGTCAACAACGTCGGCATTTCCCCCAAGACGAACGGCCGCGCGCTGAAGGTCTGGGAAATGCCGCCGGCCGAGTGGAACAACGTCGTCTCGGTGAATCTGAACAGCGTGTTCTACATGACCCATCTGGCCACGCCGCACATGGTGCAGGCGCGGCAGGGGCGCGTGATCAACATGTCGTCGGTGGCGGGCAAGGCGTATTGCGACATCGTCGCGGCGCATTATGCGGCCACGAAGGCCGGGTTGATCGGTCTGACGCGGCACTGGGCGGCCGAGCTGGGCGAACACCAGGTCACCGTGAACGCGCTGGCGCCTGGCCGCATCAGCACTCCCCTGCTCAAAAGCGTGCCGCAAGAAATCAATGACGCGGTGGCGGCAGTGACTGCGCTGCGGCGCCTGGGCACGCCAGAAGAGGTGGCGGACGCCTGCCTGTTCTTCGCGTCCGACCAGGCCCGCTTCGTAACCGGACAGGTGCTGGACGTGGCCGGCGGCTGGCTCATGACCTAGCAAAAGGCCCGTTCGATTGAACGGGCCTTTCGCCGGCGGGCTTGGCAAAAACCTCAGGCCGGCAAGCCCAGGCGGTAAACCACGGTATCCAGGCGGCTCACGCCCGCGGACTGGAACTTGGGTTCCTTGTCGAGGATGTCGCGGCGGTCGATGATGACCGCGGGCGAGACGCCGGAAAAGATCGTCTGAACCTCGCTGTCCACCACGGAGAACGGCGGACCAGCCATCTCTTCCTGCGGATAGTCCAGGGTGATGAGCAGGCCCCGGTAGGACGGCGCCAACTGTCCATAGACGTGACGCACGTAATCCGCCCGCATGGCCTCGGGGAGCGCCACCAGCGCCGCCCGGTCATACACGCCCACGCAATGCGACAGCACCTGGGCGTCCATCTTGAAGATGTCTCCGCAGACAATCTCGATGTTGCCGGCCACGTAATGGGTACCGTACGCGGATTCGTGCGTGACCGGCCGCAACTCGTTCTCGGCAAAGAACTGCTCCACGGCAAGCTGTGACAGCTCCGCGCCGAGCACATGATGGCCCTGTGCGGCCAGCCACACCATGTCCAGCGACTTGCCGCAAAGCGGGACCAGCACCTTCCCGCCCTTGGGCACGTCAAGCGTTGGCCAGTACTTCTGCAATAACGGCGTGACCCGCATCTGATGAAAATGCGTGCGCCCTTCGCGCCACCGTTCCAGCCAGAATTCCGCGTCCATCTTGTCTGCTCCTCCTAGGTATCCGTGTCGCAACTTCAGGGGTTCTCTCGCGCCGGGGCCGGCGCGACGCCATGCACGGCGCTTGAGCGTAGCCGCGGCCGCCTTGGGGTCGCTTGACCGTTCGCAAGGCAGCCGGACGATTGTATTCCCGGCCCGGCCGCAAGCGTTTTTTCCCCCATGGCGCCGGGCTTCCGGTATCTTA
This sequence comes from Achromobacter sp., assembly GCA_032015805.1. Classification (GTDB taxonomy): domain Bacteria; phylum Pseudomonadota; class Gammaproteobacteria; order Burkholderiales; family Burkholderiaceae_B; genus Achromobacter. Next base: position 2,587 of record DALZRX010000331.1, on the reverse strand, counting down.
GGCCCCCAGATTTCACGCCCTTGAGCGCCATGCAACGCCGCACCCTGCTTCTGACCCTGGCCGGCCTGGCCGCCGCACCGCTGCGCACCCTGGCATCGCCCGACCGCGACGCCATCATCCGAAGCGTGTTCTCGGTCCGGGCAGACGCCTTGTCGTACACGGCGCAGCATGCCGCGCTGATGCGTCTGTTGCGGGTGCAGTGGATGCCGGTCGAGTCGGGCGCACCTGCCATCGATTTCGAACAACCGCTGTTGGGGGGCAACGACACGCTGGCCATCGTGCGCCGCGCCCTGGGCACCAACGACGAAGCCGTGGCGGTGCGCAGGATGGCCGAAGTTTGCCGCCTGGTTCCGCGCTATGTGCGTTCGATCGGCAGGCTCCCGCCGGGCCGCTACAACGTGCCCGCCGAAATGCGCGAGGCCTTCGACTTTCCGGAAAGCGGCGTGGATGCGAACGGCACGTTCACGCTGCGCGCCGAACACCTGACCCTGCTGCGGGCAGCCGACTGGCGCGAGGCGGAAGGGCCGGCGCTGCAGGCCGTCCTGCGCGAGGGCGACCGCTTCTGGCCCGCGCCCTATATCGACGGCAAGCGGCCGTATGGCAATGCCAGCTTCTACCAGATAGACATGGCGCGTTTGCTGGGAGATCCCTATCCCCTGGACGCCAACGGCTACGCCATCACCGAACCCGCGAAGGACGCCCGTCTTGCACGCCTGCATGGCGAAACGCTGGCGGCGCTACAGGTATTCCTGTGCCGGTCGAGCGCCGCCAAATCGACGCGGCAGCGCTGAAAAGCCCGCGCCTAAGCACGGTGCATGAAGCTGCGGATATCGTCCAGGATCGGCACCGCGGCCAGCAGCATCAGCAACAACGCCAGTGGCCAGGTCGAACCAAATCCGAAGTTGAAGAACGAATACGCGCCCGTCACGCCCCCCACGAAGAACAAGGTCACCATCAGGCTCAGCACGATGAGCTTGCCCCGGTCGGCCAGCACCCGCGGCATCGCCTGCGGGTCGCCTTTGGCGACGTTCCAATAGAACAGCTTGCCCAGTTCGATGCCGATGTCGGTCACCATGCCGGTCACGTGCGTGGTGCGGATCTCGGACCGGGACACCTTGGTGATCATCGCGTTCTGCAGGCCCATGATGTAGCAGAGCAGCATCACGGTGCCCGGCACATAGAACCAGCGCAGCGTCTCAAGATTGGCGCCCAAGAGGCCAAAGACGAGCAGCAGCACTGCCTCCAGCAACAGCGGCAGCGCGTATTCGCTGGCCAGCCCGGATCTGCGTCCGAAGTTGATCAGGAAAGCCGAACTGGCCGCGCCGGCCATGAACGACAGCAGCGCCGCCAGGCCTTGCAGCACCACGATCACGCCGCCGAGCGCCATGTGGTCGGCCATCATGGACACGATGCCCGACATGTGAGAGGTGTATTGCTGGACGGCCAAAAATCCGCCCGCGTTGACCGCGCCGGCGGTGAAGGTCAGCAAATAGGCAAGATGTCGGTTGGCCTGCGGGCTTCGGCTGACGGCGGTCAGCCGGCGCAGATACGGGATGGTCACGCCTGTCCTTTCAAAACAAGAACGTGTTCACTGCGGTTCGAATGCCATTCTAGACGCGGTGATGCCGGGCCGATCAGGGCCTTGAGACGGGATAGTAAACGCCGCCCAGGGCGCCGTTCAGGCCACAATACGGCCGGCCGGTCGCGGCGGCTGCCCCGGCAGGCGGGCTTTCCGACAGCACCAGGCCGTACCCCTTGCGGGCCAGCGTCAGGGTCCACCCCTCGGCGTCTTCCGTTTCGACGACCATCGCATTGTTCTTGACGGCCCCCACGCCTCGGACGTCGCACACCCAACGCCCATTCTCCGGATGCGCCGCGGAGCCGTCGAACGACAGCCGGCCGTCCGGCTGCCGCTTGATCGAAATGCCGCCCGCGAGGTTTTCCCAATCGCCTTCGAAGCCCTGGCGCCGCTTGAGCACCAGCGACATGAGGAAGGCGTCGCGATACTTCAACCGGTCGGCAAGTTCCCGTTGCGGCGTGTCATTGCCGGGAGGTGTCGCAAAGGCTTCATCGCGCACCTGGACGAACCAGCGCTGATCTTCCGTGAGCGCCTTGCCCGTCGCCGGATCGAAGGTCATCCTGGCCCTGCTGAAGTGTTTCGCAATGCTGGCATCCTGCTCGGCCAACCCACCGTCCGCGCAGATTGCCTTCTCGGTCGCGGTCCGGGCCTTGGCGCAATCGAACGATGGTTTGCCGCTCGCCCACGCAGCCGGACTGCAAATCACAGTGATCAGCACCGCCGCGCAAGCAAGGCGTTTCATAGCGAAAACTCCCGCAGGTTTGCAACGCGGGCAGCCAGCCCGTCCGCGCCCAGGTAGTGGCCGAGCTTGCCGGCGCGCACGCGTTTCAAGTCTTCCTGATAGCGGCTGGCCAGGGAATCGCGCTCCTGGGCGTACGCACCGGCGATGCCTTCGCCGCATGCTTGCGCCACCAGACGCGCCGCTTCGGGCGACCCGCAGGCCACGCAGCGCGCGACACCCAGCGCATCGGCCAGGGCGCCGCGTGCCAAAAGCGCGGCCACGAGCTC
>DALZRX010000330.1:0-4988 GCA_032015805.1 Achromobacter sp. | reverse complement strand
GGCGGAACCTGCGTTGCTGCCGACGCCGATGCTTCCTGGGCGGCCCGTGGCGTCAGCGGCCGTGCCGTCGACACCCCCACGCCCTCCGGTAACCAGCGTCGGGCCGGCGCCCACCGGACTGCCATATCCGCCATCGGCACGTGCCGCCGGCGTTGCCACGCCAGCACTGAGTGTGCTCGCCACCAGAAGCGCTAATGTCTCGGGACGCAAACGTTTTTTGTGGAATCTCTGCTGACGTTTGTGATGCGACATTCGCGCGCCCCTTTTGTTGGCTTGTAATAAGGCTGCGCAGTGTAATAGGGCGTGATTTACGCGCCGCGAATAACCTTTCGGACAGGTCAGGCGTTCGACGATTCAGGATCGCACAGTGGATCAAGGACTAAACCTTTAAACCAATACGTGGACAAGCATTTCTCGCGGCGTAGCTTAGCTTGAGGCACGTGCGGTTTGCCTGCATCGCCGTGCATGACGCGGGCGGCGTCAATCTCCCGAGCTTCGACGCAACCGATCCGTCGACTCTTCATTCAAGCGCTTCGCTTCGTCTTCCGCGTAGTCTTCCTCGCCCGATTCGTATTGCCCTTCATAGTTGCAACTGCTGCGGAGCAATCCGCACTCGCCAACAACTGAGCATCCTGAACTCAGCGCGGCAAGAAACAGCACCACACCGCAACGGCCTATTGTTTGAATCGACATAACGCTCCTTGTTAACCGGTCTACTGTTGAGGACAGTGTCGAGCATGGACGATGACGCAGTGTTCTGCACCACGCCGCGTTTCGAATTGTCTCCGGCTGTAGGCTTGCAGCGCTATTGGCCGTGGCTAAAGATGCCGGTGGCTGCAACCCATCACCTGCCCCGCCAATTCTCCAATCAAGCGCGCCAGCCCTTCCGCACTTTCTCGATCCAGCCCTTCGCATCGCACCATCCGAAACCCCATCGCAAGGCTGTAATGCCACTCCAATTCAAGAATCCGGTAACTGCGCTGGCTTTGTTCGCAATGCCATTGCACCGCGGGGTTTTCGTACGCTTCACCGATAAAGTCCACGTGCGAATCGGCCGGCATGGGAGAGGCTGGTTCATCCGAGCCCGGCGCGCTGGGCGCACATAGATTCTCGCCGACCATGACACGGGGATTTGGCCCATCAAAGGCCAACAGCATGATCGGGAAGTTTCTGGGATCGGCGTCGTAGTCATCTCTGACTGCGGCGCTCAGGTAACGTCTGGCTGCCGTGCCCAGGCAGTATTGGACGCTGTGCCATGACGCATCATCTTCATCGAAACTGTCGTCCCGACCTGCGCTGTAGGGAATATCATCGCCTCGCGCCGGCAGGACATAATTCCCTTCCAGCAGCCGCGCTTCCAACGCGGGCCAATTGGGCGGCGGCAAATGAAAATCACGCGGGAAGATGAATTGGTGGTGTTCAGACATGAGCGGGAACCCGAGAGCCGTGTAGGTCTGGCACGAAGTCTTTTGATGACCGACGCGCGTTGAGGCAACGAAGCCGGAGTATTACAGAAATTGCTGTCATACAGTTCGCCGGAGCGTGCCGCTGCCTCCTTCCTGACATGCCAGCCCCTCTGCTTGCGTCCGGCCGAACAACGGAGCACGGCCGGCGTGCCGCCGCCCCGCAGTTGCGGTACATCGCGTCCCCGTGCATCACGTTCACTTCACCGCCGAATTGCCTCCATCCGCAAACAACGCGGTACCCGTGACAAAGCTCGCCATCGGACTCGCCAAGAACAACGCGGCGGACGCAATCTCCTCCGGCCGTGCGATCCGCTTCATCGCGTGCAACCCCGCGGCCCATTCCTTTTGCGCGTTATCTCCGGCCATGGCCGTATCCACGCCACCCGGTAGCAGTGCATTGGCGCGGATGCCTTTGTCGCCGTAGTCCGCGACGATTCCCTTGACCAGTCCCATCAGCCCGGCCTTGGCTGCGCCATAAGCCGCCATGCCGGGGAGTCCGACGCTGGTGCCGACAAAGCTGGAGGTGAAGATGATGGCGCCGCCGCCACGCGCAAGCATCGCGGGGATTTGATGGGTGCAGCCCAGGAAGGCGGCGTTCAGATTCACGGCGATCGTGGCTTGCCAGTCGGCGAAGCTGATGTCGGCCAGCGGTCCGATGCGTCCGGTGGCGCCGGCGTTGTTGAATGCGATGTCCAAGCCGCCGAACGCTTCGTGCGCTTCTGCAATCAAGCGCTCGTGCGTGTCCGGCTGGCTGGCGTCGCCCGCGACGGTCCGCACCCTGCCACCCCGCGCGCGGATGCTGGCTGATACCGCTTCAAGCGCCGACTCGCCTCTGGCATTCAATACAACGTTGGCCCCTTCGGCACTGAACAACAGCGCGGCGGCGCGGCCGATTCCTGATGATGCGCCCGTGATGATGGCGACTTTTCCTTGCAACAGGCTCATGATGGATCTCCTCGAGGAATGCCTTGCCACCATTCTCGGGATCGCTCTTCAGTGCTGCTATCCGGTTCTTGCGTTCTGACTACGGGCCGCGTTCGGTGCGTGGCGCGGGCCGGAGACACCGGTGAATTAATGGTGGCGGAGCAATCCACCCCCGACGCGCCGTGCACCCGTAAAAGGTGGACAATATCTGGCTGCGTCCGTCCGAAATGCGTCTTTCGGCTGGACTCCGATCCGCATGCCGAATTCCCGGACACCTGATGGCCGAACGAACGGAGCGAACCCATGCGCGCTTTCGTACAGAGTCCCAAGACGACTTCCAACAACGCATCTACTGCGCGCCATAAACCCGCAGCAGCGGGAAAACGTGCGGCGAGACACTCTCCCTTCAATGAAACCGCGAGCAGACCGGCTCAGTCGATGGCGACGCCTGCACATAATCTGAACACCATCACGGTGCATCCTCCTGCAGCGCACCTTGCGATCAGCCGGCCTGGCGATACGTCAGAACAGGAAGCGCATCGCGCGTCCGAACACGTGATGCGCATGCAGCAGCCACAGGCTGCGCTGCCGGATGACAATTCGGCGCAGGACACCCAGCCGCCTTCCCTGCAGCCGGTTGACGTGCGCGGCGGCGCCTCGATGAACGAGTCGCCCGTCCTGAGCGACGTGCTGACAGCCCAGGGCAATCCGCTCGACGCGAACACCCGGGCGTTCATGGAGTCACGCTTCCAGAAGGACTTCAGCCATGTCCGATTGCATTCGGGCGCGCAAGCCAGTGCATCAGCCGGTGCGGTGCAGGCCCGTGCCTTCACGGTAGGCAATCACGTCGTCTTCGGAGCAGGCGAATACGCCCCGGGAACCTCGGCGGGCCGCGCGCTGTTGGCGCATGAGCTGGCACACGTGGTCCAGCAATCGTCGATGAGCACGTACGGCGTCCATCTTCTCCAGCGCGAGCCAAGCGGTCCAACCTACGGCAATCTGCCCAGGGATCTGCCAGCGCCCGGTTCCTCGGGCGACGTAGTCCGGCTCAGGAACGTCAACGGCACATGGAAGGAGGTGGGTCCAAAGTACACCCGCACGGCGCGCGGCAATTATGACTTTGTCGTGAAGGACGGAGAGATTTTTGCCGTCAAGACAAAGAGAGGGGTCGGCGGCGGGTACGGTCACACCGAAGCCGCGCGCGGTGAACGCGTCAACTGGGCGGGCCAAGTGGATTTTGAAAGTGGCAAGGTCAAGACCTGGAACGACGGATCCGGGCACTACCGATCCTTGTCGAGCATGCGCGAGCCCGCCGTGCAGGCAGGGCTTCCCGACGAAAAGTTCATTCGACACCCGGATAACGTCGGACAACCTCGGCCGAGAGGATCCCTGCCCCAGCTCCCAGTCGAACAGCCAGCAACCAAACCGCGCGTTCCCGGCGAACAGCCCAAGGTTGGCTCCGGGCCACCGCGCATGGCCGAACTTGAGCAGCGCTATGGGAAGGTGCCGTCGGCCGCCCCCACGACCGCCGCGAGCTCGGTCCTGGCGGAGGAAGCCACTTCAGTCCTGAAAGTCCAGGGCCGTACCGCCTCGGCGCTGGGCAAAATCGGCAGCGCCGCGGGCTGGGTAGCCGACTTTCTCATGCCCGGCCCGCAGGACGCGATCATGCTGATGGTGCAGTTCGCCATGACCTACGCCGAGGCGCAGGAAGCGGCTCGCGCGGAAGGCATGCGCACGGGCTTTGGCCACGGACTCTCCGCTGGGTTGCTGCGACTGAAGCGGGGCTGGATACGCGACAACCTGGCGCCGAAGGTCATCAACCGCAGCGTGGCGAGCGAGGTGGCGGCAACCACCGGGTACCGCGAGAAAGGCGTGGTGCAGGGGCTGGTGGCGGGAATTTCATTTGCCGAGCGGCTTAATGCTGATCAGCGTAAGGCTTTGCTGAAGGAAGCCACGCGCGCCATGCGGGCCAAGGGTGACGACCTGACGCTGACAGCGCGATGGGAGCGTGGCTATACGGCCGATGACATCATCGACATCTCCGTGGCGCTGGCGCCGCGCATTGATGAAATTCTGGAAGAGGCGCGCAAGAATGAGGAATTGCGCCAGGCTGCCGAGGATTGGGAAAGGCTGAAGAAGTACGGGCCGCTGTTGCCACTGGCGCCGTTGTTCGAGCAGTAGCGGGTGTGGCATAGTCGCTCTGCCCTGCCCGCACGATGCCATCCCATGCGCAACTCAGCCGATCCCTTCGCCCCGCCCGGTAAAAACCGCACTGCGCGCACCAACTCGCTCCTGTGGATCCTTGAACCGTTGGAGCGTGACGCCGGCTACGCGCATCGCAAGATGTTCGGCGCCGACGCCGGGTATCTGGACGGTCTGCTATACCTGATCGTCGCCGACCGCGACGACCCGTGGAATGGCGTCATGGTCTGCACGTCGCACGAGCGCCACGCAGCGCTGCTGGCGGATATCCCCGAACTGCTGCCGCATCCGGTGCTGGGAAAATGGCTCTATCTGCCGCAGTCGAGCGAATCCTTCGAATCGACCGCGGCAACGCTGGCGGCACTGGCGGTGGCGCGGGATCCGCGCCTGGGCGTG
>DALZRX010000329.1:3487-5036 GCA_032015805.1 Achromobacter sp. | reverse complement strand
GGCGCGGATCAGGTCGACCTGCTTGTCGACGCTGCCGCCCAGCACGATGTCGGTACCGCGACCGGCCATGTTGGTGGCGATCGTGATGTGACCCGGCTTGCCGGCTTCGGCAACGATTTCAGCTTCGCGGGCGTGCTGCTTGGCGTTCAGGACCTCGTGCGGCAGCTTGGCCTTCTTCAGCAGGCCGGAGAGCAGCTCGGAGTTCTCGATGCTGGTGGTGCCGACCAGCACGGGCTGGCCACGTTCGTGGCAGTCCCGGATGTCTTCGAGGATGGCGTTGTACTTTTCGCCGTCCGTCTTGAAGACCTGGTCGTTCTGGTCCTTGCGGACCATGGGCTTGTTGGTCGGGATGATGACCGTCTCGAGCCCGTAGATTTCCTGGAATTCGTAGGCTTCCGTGTCCGCCGTACCGGTCATGCCGGACAGCTTTTCGTACATGCGGAAGTAGTTCTGGAAGGTGATCGACGCCAGCGTCTGGTTCTCGTGCTGGATCTTCACGCCTTCCTTGGCCTCGACGGCCTGGTGCAGACCGTCGGACCAGCGGCGGCCCACCATGAGGCGGCCCGTGAATTCGTCCACGATCACCACTTCACCGTCCTGCACGACGTATTGCTGGTCGCGGAAGAACAGGGTGTTGGCGCGCAGCGCCACCATCAGGTGGTGCATCAGCGCAATGTGGCGCGGGTCGTACAGCGATTCGCCTTCGGGCAGGATGCCCAGTCGGGCAAGAATGCCTTCGGCGTGTTCGTGACCGGCTTCCGACAGGTAAACCTGCTGGCTCTTTTCGTCGACCCAGTAGTCGCCTTCGGGTTCCGGCTCCTGCGGCTTGGGCTCGTTGGCCATGCGCTTGAGCAGCGGCGGCACCGCGTTCATGCGGACGTAGAGTTCGGTGTGGTCTTCGGCCTGGCCGGAAATGATCAGCGGGGTACGGGCCTCGTCGATAAGGATCGAGTCCACTTCGTCGACGATGGCGTAGAACAGCGCGCGCTGGCGGCGGTCTTCAACACGGAATTCCATGTTGTCGCGCAGGTAGTCGAAACCGAATTCGTTGTTGGTGCCGTACGTGATGTCGGCGGCGTAGGCGGCCTTCTTTTCTTCGTTCGGCTGCTGCGGCACCACCACGCCCGTGGACATGCCGAGGAACCGGTACAGGCGGCCCATCCATTCGGCGTCGCGGCGGGCCAGGTAGTCGTTCACCGTGACCACGTGGACGCCCTTGCCGGCGATGGCATTCAAGTAGACGGGCAGCGTCGCCATGAGCGTCTTGCCTTCGCCCGTGCGCATTTCGGCGATCTTGCCGTTGTGCAGGGCGATGCCGCCCAGCATCTGCACATCGAAGTGGCGCATGCCGAACACCCGCTTGCCGGATTCGCGCACAACGGCGAAGGCTTCGGGAAGCAGGTCGTCCAGGGACGTGCCCTGGGCGTGGCGGGATCGGAATTCGTCGGTCTTGGCCGCCAGTTCCGCGTCGGAGAGCGCGGAGATCTTGGGTTCGAGCCCATTGATCTGGGTTACCAGCTTGCGATACTGCTTAAGCAGCCGGTCGTTG
>DALZRX010000329.1:0-3477 GCA_032015805.1 Achromobacter sp. | reverse complement strand
CTGCCTATGAGTTTTTTGAGCAGAGAAACCATGCGTATGTCGGCCGCACGAGCCACGCCACACCCGATAGCGCCTGGGGCAGCGTCACCCGTGACTTGAATGTTATTGGTTGAGCGGGGGTCCGCTGGGAAACGAACCAGTTTAACGCACCTGGAGCGTAATAGCCTGGACCTATGACCAGGGTAGCACTGTAGGCCGGTTTGACCGGCCATCCCGCCAAGGGTTCAAGGCGCGGCGGCCTGCGCGACGGCAGGTGGCGCGTGCTGATGCTGGGGCCCGAGGAAAAGGCGCGGATCCAGCGGCTGTCCGGCAAGGCGGACCTCGAAATGCAGATGCGGTCCGGTGGATCGGCCAGAGCTGCCCACGCGTGCCACTTGCTGGCCGCGCTCGACCAGGTCGCCCTGCTTGACTATGAGGGAAGACGCATGGGCGTAGCGGGTGATCAGGCCGTCGCCGTGGTCGATCTCGACCATGTTGCCAAAGCCGGGCTGCCACTTGGCCTCGAGGACCACGCCGCCGGACGCGGCCAGGATGGGCGTGCCGGAGGGCGCGGCGAAATCCAGCCCTTCGTGCATGGCCGAGCGGCCTGTCACCGGGTTGCGGCGCCAGCCATAAGAAGACGTCAGATAGGGATAGTCGGTGATCGGCATGGCGGTCGGCATGCGCGCCTGATCCGCCGAGCGCTTGGTCAGCGCCGCGTCCAGCAGTTTCAGGTTGTCGGTCTGCTGCGACAGCCTTGCCTGGATTTCGTCGAGCTGGCGGCCTAGCGCCTCGGCCGACGCCGCGCTGGGCGGCGGATGATCGGTGAAGAGATCGTCCATGACGTTCGTGGCCTCGGGGTGGGCCGGCGCTTCAGGCTGCCCCGCCGCCAGTTGCTGCGCCAGCTCGGGGTCGGTATAGGCCACGCCGGCCACCTTGGCCACACGCTGGCCCAGCCCGTCGATACTGACCAGCTTGGCCTGCAACGCGCCGACCTTCGAGGCCAGCAGGTTCATGTTTTCGCGCAGGAAGTCGGCGTCGCGCCCGGGCTGCTCGGAGAGCGGCCATCCCATCGTGTGGACAGCAGGAAGGATGGGAGTGATGTATCGTTGAAGTGCCGCGCCAAAAACAGCCGCGGTAATCAAGGCGCCCCCGAGAAACAACGCCAGTCGCGCGCCGCCCAGGGTGAAATGCCCGTCCTGCCCGTCGCGGGCGTGCATAATCACGATCTTCAAGGTTTGCTTCCTAATTCTTTTAAAGCCGGCATGAATAGACCCACTTCATACCGTCAACGTTCCAGTGCCAGCCGGCGCGTAGAAAATACCGCCCTGGGATGGCTGGGTCATGACATGCGGGGCGCCGGTGTGTTGGCGACTGCCCGCAAGCATCTGCAAATTCAGTATGCGGTGGCGGCGGTGTTGCCCGCTCCGCTGGGTGCTGTGTGCCAGGTCGCCAAGCTTGAAAACCTGTGCCTGCACCTGGTGGTGCCCACGGCCGCGCATGCGGCCAAGATGCGTCAATTGGCGCCGCGCATTGCGCGGTCGCTGGCGGACCAAGGCTGGAACCTTAACGAAATCGCCATCAAGGTACAAGCGGGTTTGCCCAAGCCTGGCTCCCGTCAGCCGCGCCCTCCCACAGAGGCGCAACCGCTGACCGACAAGGCCCTGGGCGCGTTTGAAACGCTGCACGGAAACCTGCGGCCGGGTCCGTTGGCCGACGCCGTCGCCAAGCTCTTGAAGCACCACAAGAGTAGCTGAGCCACCCGACTTTGTCCGGCAACCTGACGGTTCGGAAACGTCGCGAAACCAACTTTTCAGACCGATGGCCACATGGTCGGCTACCGGTTTGCGACGATTGAGCGATGGGATGACGGCCAGTGCCGTCCTTAAGCAGGAACCCGCGTCAGGATCGGGGCGTGCCCCGTGCGCGGGTTCTGCGGAAGCCTGGCGTCAGGCCAGCTTCCATTCATGGCGAAACGCCTGGGGCGCTTCTGCCTGCGATTCGTAGGTGACGATTTCCCAGGCGTCGCGCTGCTCAAGCAGCGCGCGGGCGAGTTGGTTATTCAGGCCGTGGCCCGACTTGCACGCCACATAGCGCGCCACCAGCGGCTTGCCCAGCAGATACAGGTCGCCGATGGCGTCCAGGATCTTGTGCTTGACGAATTCGTCGTCGTAACGGAGCCCGTCGCTGTTCAACACGCGGTACTCGTCCATGACGATCGCGTTGTCCAGGCTGCCGCCGCGGGCCAGGCCCATGGACCGCAAGGCCTCGACTTCATTCACGAAACCGAAGGTTCGCGCCCGCGCGATCTCGCGCACGTACGAATGCGTGGCGAAATCGATTTCCGCAAAGTTGGCCGTCGAGTCGATGGCGGGGTGGCGGAAGTCGATCGAGAAAGCCAGCGCGTACCCTTCGTGGGGTTCGAGGCGCGCCCATTTCTCGTTGCGGCCCTCGCCTTCACGCACTTCCACCGGCTTTACGACACGGATGAATTGCTTGGGCGCGTTCTGCTCGACGATGCCCGCCGAGCGCAACAGGTAAACAAACGTCGCCGCGCTGCCGTCCATGATGGGGACTTCTTCGGCAGTGAGGTCGACGTGCAGGTTGTCGATGCCCAGGCCGGCCAACGCCGACATGAGATGTTCCACGGTCGACACGCGGACATTGCCCTGCTGCAGCACGGACGCCATGCGCGTATCGCCGACACCCGTGGCTTGCGCGGGCAGGTCGACGACCTGCGGCAGGTCCACGCGGTGAAAGACGATGCCGGTATTCGGCTGTGCCGGACGCAGGGTGAGCTCCACCCGCCGTCCTGAGTGGACGCCGACGCCTGTCGTGCGGACGAGATTCTGGATGCTGCGCTGTCGGAACATGAGACTTGGAATTTTGAACCCGGAAGCCGGCATGATAAGTACTGATTGCCGGCGTAACCGAAGTATTGTAACTCTGTCCGATCCATGCCGCCATAAATCTGGCGTTCGAATCGACCTATACCTCCGTCCCTTATTTAACGTGCAAGGGAAACACGGACCGCTCTGCCTCCGGCTCGCCCGTGGGGACAGGCGGGCCGGAGATGAGGGAGTGCTGTTAGAGCCGTTGACCGGCCCTAGGTTCAGTCCGCCTGCTTGCGCAGGAAGGCCGGGATGTCGAAGTGATCCATACCCGAGCTTTCCAGCGCGCGCACCTGGGCCGACGCCTGGCTGCGCGGATTGCGCATGACCGACGGCATGTCCAGATTGCGGTAGTCACCACCTTGACCGGCCGGCATCGTGCCCATGGGCATGTTGTCGGTGCCGGTGCGCAGCACTTCAGCAGTGTTCTGCACCAGTTGCGGACGGGCTTGCGCGCGGCCGAGGCCGGTTGCAACCACCGTGACGCGCAGGTTTTCGCCCATGGACTCATCGTAGGCGGTGCCGAAGATCACGGTCGCGTCGTCCGAAGCATAGCTGCGGATCGTTTCCATGATTTCGCGCGTTTCGCGCATCTTCAGCGAGCGGC
>DALZRX010000328.1:0-5044 GCA_032015805.1 Achromobacter sp. | reverse complement strand
CCTGCGCGCCGCGCTGGCGCACCAGGGACGCTTCGGCCGCGTCGCCCGGGCGCTGCGCCGCATCCATACGGACTTCTCCCAGCCGCTGGACGTCACGCACCTGGCGCAGGAGGCCGGCATGAGCGTTCCCGCCTTTCACGTCAACTTCAAGGCGGTCACGCAGACCTCGCCCATCCAGTACATCAAGTCGACGCGCCTGCATCACGCCCGTCTCATGATGATCCGCGACGGCCTGACCGCCGCGTCCGCATCAGCCCGTGTCGGCTACGAGAGCGCCTCGCAGTTCAGCCGCGAATTCAAGCGCTTCTTCGGCCGCACGCCGGTCGAGGAAGTGCGCGACATGAAGGCCTCGTTCGCGCTGTCGCCCGCGGCCGTCATCGGCGATTTCGTGTCCGCGCATTGAGGCCTGCCTTGCACCGCATCGTGTAGCATTCGGCGCAATTGCCGCAACCTTCACGCATCATGATGTCCGACGTATCCCGCGCCATTGGCCTGCATTACAAGACCGCCCAGCAGATCCAGGATGAAACGCTTGCCGCGATCCACGACTGGTTCGACAAGCTGGAAGCGCGGGACGACATCGACGCCATCGTGGGCCGCACGCCGCTGCAGGCCGGCATCCACGGCGAGCTGCTGCTGGAATACGAGCCCTCGCGCATCGTCTTCGACGTCATGCCCGATTGGGAACCAGACGACGCGGACGGCCTGCGCGCCGAGGGCCGCAACGGCCCGCTCAGCCCGGACGCCGTGCAGGAATCGCTGGCGCCCGTGCTGCGCGAGGCCGTGCGCGAACGCATCGCCCGGCTCGCCGGCAAGCCGCATCTGGACCATCACTTCTGCTTCCGTGCGCAGTTCCCCACGACCGAAGGCCGGCTGCGCCTGACGCTGGTGGACCACACCGACGCGGCCAAACAGCAGGCGCTGCGCGAACGCGTGATGCAGTACGTCGACAAGTCCGTGCTGAACGGCGGCCAACCCACCAGCCGGCTGCACGTCAGCCTGCTGTGCCGACACCTGCTGGACGAACGCCTCTTTCCCCAGCCGGACCACCCGTGGCTGATCAACGTCTTCCAGCGCATGCTCGCCCTGAACGCGGGCCAGCCATCGCTGGCCGAGCAGCGCGGCTCCCTCATCCACACGCTGCGCCGCTGGTCCGAGGAGCAGTATCTGCCCCGCCACTTCGACGTTTCGCAGAACGCCTTTCGCCAGAACACCTACACGCTCAAGCCCGGCGCGGTGCTTGATCCGGACGACCGCGGCGTCGACCTGCTGCTCTACGCCGCGACGCTGATCCTGCGCCACGAGCCGGGCTATGCGCGTCCCATGGGACTTACCTTCCTGGAACTGGCGCGCGACTTGGGCAGCGCGCGCGCGGCCGCGATGCTGACCGGCGGCAGCGGCGTGCTTCCGCCCGAGCGCACACGGCTCACAAGCGAACAGGTGGTCTGCGCGGCCAACGATGTGCTGGGCACGGTCACCATCGCGATCCGGCAGGAATCGCCGGCGGCCTATATCCAGGCGCTTGGCTTCATCGCGGCGCTGCTGGACGCCGGCTTTCCGGCGGGCTACCGCGTCGTTTTGAAGAGCACGGCGCGCCACTACCTGCCCGTCAAGGGGCTGGCCAAGTCGGACATGCATCGCTTCTTTGCCAACGCCGCGCAGCATCCCGCGGCCCATCACGCGCTCGCGGCCTATGCGCGCGCCGCCATCCAGCCCTACGAGTGGTACACCGACGCCGAAGCCGAGAAGGCCTGCCTGTCCGGCACCTACGCCACGTTCGCGCTGGGCCTGGCCGATGCCAGCCACTTTGCGCTGCTGCGCCACTACATGGATCTGGTGGACGACGAACACCAATCGGTGCAGGACCGCTACACCACCCTATTCCTTGAACACCATGGCTTGACGCCGGACACCGTCGTGACGGCCGTCGCGTGCCTGCGCGGTTGCACCGACGGCTTCAAGCTGCCTGCCGGGTTTGCAATCGAGGATTTGCCGACGCTGGCCTTGCTGGCCACCGCGCTGGCCGACCTGCCTGAGCACCACCGGACACCGGTACGAGAAAGGCTGTTCGGGTCTGACAGGAAACTCGCGGCGCTGGCGCGCAAGGCGGAAGACCCACGAAAGGCGTTGCTGATGCGACTGCTCGAACAGTAAAGCGCCGCAAAGCACATACCCGCTTCCCGCGTCGGTTGAATTAACCCGGTATCGCCGCATCACCAGGGCCGCGCGGCGATCTGCCGGCTTGAAAAATCGGCGGGAATCGCTCCTTGCATGAGGATTTGCGACGATAATTTGGACTTGGACGTGCTACCCGTTTACCGACTATCGAAGGGGCGCGTCCAATCGCTTTGATCCGCAGCAGCGGTGCGCCGCCATGCTTTGCCGGCCGGCGCCACCTACAACCATCTGTGACACGTAGCAGCGTTTACGCCTGAACCAGAGTTGGAGGCTCGCCATGCCCGATCATAGAATCGCCTTGCGCCGCGCCGTCGAGGCCGTGGACCATCTGACGGACCCCGAGCCGCCGTGGCACGACATCCTCGGCACGGCCCGCGAGCTCGTGGGGGCCGACAGCGGCACGCTCATCGTGTTCGACGCCAGGAACAAGCTGCTTACCCTGTCCGCCATCGGTTTTTCCGACGCGTGCGCCTCGGACTACCAGCAGCATTACTACAGCTGCGACATCCTGGAACAGGACGGGCGCAACGCGCCGGCGGGCACCTGGCTGGACACGGCGCGGATGTACGAATCCGCGCAGTTGCGCCGCACCGAGTTCTACTCGGATTTCATGGCCAGACACCGCATGGCGCAACTGCTGTCGCTCATCATCGAATCGAACACCGTGCTGCATGCCGCGATCGGCTTCCAGCGTTCGACCGTCGATGCCAAGGCCAGCGACCGCTTGCAGTCCGGCGACTTCGCCCGGTACTTCCGCGTGCTGCGCCACCAGATGTCGCAGCGCGACCGTAACCGCAGCATCGGATGGAAGTCGCTGGAAAGCGCGTTCTCCGAGGTGCAGGAAGCGGTGCTGCTCACCAGCGTGGATTGCATCGTCGACAAGCTGTCGCCGTTGGCGGTGGGATACCTGGACGACGTCAACGGCTGGACCCTGCATGGCCGCCGGCTGCGCCACGCGGACGCCAAGGTGCAGCGGGTGTTCGACGCGCATTGCGCCGCCGTGGCCCGCGACGGCCAGATGCGTTCCATGGCCACGGCCTCGGGCTGGGGCGAACTTTTCTGGGTCGACATCAGCGCGGCGCCCCCTGCGCTCAGCCTCATCGGCGGGCGGATGCTGCTGGTGCGCATGCGCAAGAAGAGCGCCTTCGCGATGCCAGACGTTACGAAGCTTCAGTCCGTGTTCTCCATCACGCATGCCGAGGCGGCAGTGCTGGCCGGACTGGCTGCCGGCCACAGCGTCGAGGAGGTCGCCACCTTGCGCCATGCCTCGGTGCTCACCGTGCGCAAGCAGGTGGCATCGTTGCTGACCAAGATGGAGTGCAGCCGTCAATCCGAACTGGTGAGGCTGGCGTCGCTGCTCTAGGCGCCTGACGCCCCCGGGGCGTACCCAATATTGGGTATGTGGGCTGCACCCATGCGGCCCTACGATGAGCACGAAGGCATGAGACCCGGGCCGCCACGCGCCCGTCGGCCACCACCCGTCTCGCGCTCGCCATCGCCAGGCCTGCACCCGGACATGAGCCCCGCCGGACCATGACTCCACCCATCCGGTCCCGCAGCTGCCCCGGCCGCGTCGCGTTCCCGCGCGCGCCCGAAGGACACCGGCCCCAACGCTGCGCCCTCACGTGTTCCCAAGGAGCCACTCATGAAGCCTGTCCTACTGTTCCGCGCCGTTGTTCCGGCAGTACTGGCCGCCTTTGCGCTGCTATCCAGCCCTGCCGGTGCGCAATCCGCCTCCACGGCCCCGACCACGGCCGCCCCGTCTTCCGATTTCACGCCCACGCGCGCCGACGTCGAGCGCGACCTCGCCGCATGGCGCGAGGCCGGCCTTGAAGAGCAATGGGCTGGAGAGGAAAGCCCCAACACCTACAGCCCCGCTTACATCGCGGACTACAAGGAGTACGAAAGCACTGTCCGAACGGGCGGCATGGCACAACCCGCGACGCAGTCCGAAACCGGATCGCAACGCAGGTGGTGACGCCAGCCGGGACGCGATCCCCGCCCGCGCCGCCCCTGCCGATCCCCTTGCGTGCCACGCGGCGATGGAAATATTTCAGCCCATAAACTTGCACCTGGTAACGAGGCTGGAGGCATCCCCATTTATCCTCCAGCCTCTTCTTTCGCTCCACCCGGCATTCCGGCATGACCGACACCCAGTACGTCGAAGACCTGCGCCGCCGCTACAACGCGGGCGCCAAACTCAAATACGTCCATTTTTGGGGCCACCAGCCCGGCAAGCACGGCGTCACCGCCTCCTGCTTCAGCCAGTGGTATGGCGCCCCCTTTGAAATCGAAGGCCAGCGCTACCCCACCGCCGAGCACTACATGATGGCCGAAAAGGCCAGGCTCTTCGGCGACGAGGCCACGCGCGCGCTGGTGTTCAAGGCCCCCAACCCCGGGGCGGCCAAGGCGCTGGGCCGGCAGGTGATCGGCTTCAAAGATGAGACATGGCTGGCGAACCGCTATGCCATCGTCGTGCGCGCCAACGAGGCGAAATTCGGCCAGAACCCCGAACTGCGCGATTTCCTGCTCCAGACGGGCAACCGGGTCCTGGTCGAGGCCAGTCCGGTGGATCGCATCTGGGGCGTGGGCATGGCGCAAGACGACGAGCACATCGCCAATCCCAACCTGTGGCGCGGCCTGAATCTGCTGGGCTTCGCGCTCATGCAGGTGCGGGACACGCTGCGGGTCTGATTCCCCCGCCGCCCGCGCACCGGCCAAGCCGGCGGCCCGGCGCGACCAACACCGACACCATGACCGCTATCACCCACGCCCAGGCACTGAAGAAGCTCGCCGCCGACATTCTGGTCCAGACGCTGGACGAAGACCTCGCGCGCCTGCTGGCGCACACCATGGCGCGCGCCCG
>DALZRX010000327.1:0-5075 GCA_032015805.1 Achromobacter sp. | reverse complement strand
ATGCGCAGCTTCTGTGGTTCGCCCAAGGCTGAACACTGAAGCAGAAATGGTCAGAAGGGTTGAAAAAAAACCCATTGTAAAACCAACTGCATTTAGACGCATGGATTAGTTCAAGGTACTGAACACGGCGTTGAACAAACTAGTTTTGATCAACGTCGGGGTGAAGTTAACCCGAAACCAAACCATGAGAATGAAGGCAGCGTAGCACATAGTTCTGACAGTATCTTTCAGTGCCCAGGTGGCGGAATTGGTAGACGCGCACGGTTCAGGTCCGTGTGCCGCAAGGTGTGGAGGTTCGAGTCCTCTCCTGGGCACCACGGAATTCAAGACAAGGCAGTTTCCACTGCCTTGATCGCAAAGGCTGAAGAGCCCCGGAAATCGAAAGGTTTCCGGGGCTTTTGCTTTTGCCTCACATTTACTTTTGCGCGGGCTTTTGTATTCGCAGCAGGCCGCTTCCCGGTCCGCTGCATTTTGCCCGCCGCATTTGCAGCCCCTCGCTATCGCCAAGGCACCTTGCGATTCAGGTGATGCCGCGCATACAGATCCGCACCCATGCCATCGATCTGCCCATCGATTAGTGCCTCGAACGGCGCGAGCAGCGCGTCGAAGTTGCGCGGCGCCTCGATTGCGTTCAGCGCGTGCGTCACGGCCTCGATGGTGGACAGCGCACCCGGCACGTCGGCATGGCGCACCCGGTAACGCGTGGAAAGACCTGGCGGCAGCATCACGCGGGGCAGCGCGGCAAGCGCCGGATTGATGTGCAGCAGCTTGCGCGCATGGCCCCACGTGCCGTCCGGCACGATCAGCCGAATGGCCAGGTCCATTTCCTGCCCATAGCCAGGCGTCAGCACCTCGGCGCCCTCACCCGGAAACAGCAGGCGCGGCGCATGGCCGGGCGCGGCCCAGTCGTCTTCGGAGAAATATTCGCCCACGACGCGGCGCGCGCCCGCCAGCCCCAGCACTGCAAGACGCGCCGTGTTCAGCGCATGGCGCGCTTCGCTCGGATGTTGCAGGACCACGACGCTGGTGCGCGGGGACAGCGACGGAATCAATGCGCAAAGGCAGTGCGACAACGGGCGCAGACAGCGCGTACAGAGGGCTCGAGACATGGGCGACACTATATCGAATGCGGTACGCACAAAAAAAGTGAAAAAAAGGCAAAGCGACTTGCACACTTCAAAAAAAATATGCATAATCTCGTTCCTCTGCTGCTGAACAAGAAACGGAAGCGAAAGCAACCAGGTCTTTGAAGCAACAGCGCCCAGGTGGCGGAATTGGTAGACGCGCACGGTTCAGGTCCGTGTGCCGCAAGGTGTGGAGGTTCGAGTCCTCTCCTGGGCACCAATTACTACATCACGAGGTACCTGTCGTGATGCGCCAAAAGTAAAACCCCGTACGCGTAAGCGTTCGGGGTTTTTGCTTTTCCGGGTCGCTTTCCGGGGTCGCCTTTCCGGGCCGCGTTTGGCTGAAGACGCCGAGCCGCGGCCCATCGGACGCGACCCATCGGCCGCGACCCATGATCGCTCGCGCTTCCTACTTCAACGTGCGCGTCATCACCACGTGCGGGATGCCCGCCTCGACGAACTCCTCGCCTTCCGCCTTGAAGCCGTGCGCCTCGTAAAAGCCCGCGGCGTGCGTCTGGGCATGCAACACCAGCATGCGGTGGCCGTCGCCGTGCCCCTGACCGATCAGCGCATCCAGCAACTGTCCGCCCACGCCCATGCCGCGCGCGCGCTTGTGAACCGCCATCCGGCCGATATGGCCATCGGGCAGTAGACGGCCAGTACCCATGGGCGTGCCATCAGGTCCGTAAGCCACGGCATGCACGGACACCGCATCGTCGTCGTCCATCTCGATTTCCGGCGGCACGTTCTGCTCGATCACGAAAACCGCATGGCGCACGGAATAGGCGTCATCGCGTAGGCGATCCCACGTTCCCAGCGCGATACGCAGCGTTGCTTGTTTATTGGCCGACATGTCCTTCCCCTACGTTGCAGCAAATGAATAACGGAATCCTACGCCGCATTTTCGCAGGGATGAAGAAGCCGCGAAAAGGGGTACGATCGCGGCTTGCCCTTGCCGACCCTGGTCCGCCATGACGCCTGCCGCACCTCCTGCCTGGTTGAAAGCCGCACCCGCGCTTTTTCTCGTGCTGTGGTCCAGCGGTTTTGTCGTGCTCAAGGTGGGCCTGGCCTACGCCGACCCCCTGACCTTCCTGGCGCTGCGCTATGCCTGCGTCGTGCTCATCCTGGCGCCCCTCGCGATCGCGCTACGGCCGCCGCTGCCCGCACGCGCCAGCGCGTGGGGACACCTGGCCATGGTCGGTCTGCTGCTGCAGGCGGGCTACTTCTGCTTCACCTACCTGTCACTCAAGCAGGGCATGTCGGCAGGCGGGGTAGCCCTCATCACGTCGCTTCAGCCGATACTGATCGGACTGTTGGCGCCGGCGATCGCGCACGAGCGAGTCGACGCCCGGCGCTGGGCAGGCCTGGCGCTGGGCGTGACGGGCGCCGCGCTTGTCATCGTGGCCAAGGCGTCCATCGATGTGCTGGCGCCATTGGGCCTGTTGTTCGCGGTCTGCGCCTTGCTCTGCATCACCGGCGGCACGCTCTATGAAAAGCGCTTCGGCACGCAAATCCACCCGGTCGCCTCCAACGTCGTTCAGTACGGGGTCGGACTTGCCGTGTCCGCGCCGCTGGCGTTCTGGCTGGAACCGATGCACGTCGAATGGACCGGCCCCCTGCTCGGGTCGCTCGC
This sequence comes from Achromobacter sp., assembly GCA_032015805.1. Lineage (GTDB taxonomy): Bacteria > Pseudomonadota > Gammaproteobacteria > Burkholderiales > Burkholderiaceae_B > Achromobacter. Next base: position 2,318 of record DALZRX010000327.1, on the reverse strand, counting down.
CTATCTGGTGGTCGGCAACTCGCTGGTCGCGATCACCTTGTTGCTGGCGATGATCCGCCACGGCGAGGCATCGCGAGTGTCCGCCCTGTTTTTTCTGGTGCCGCCCTGCACGGCCGTGATTGCGCTGCTGATCCTGCGCGAGCCCATTCCCCCGCTGGCCTGGCCCGGCATGGCTCTTGCGGCGCTCGGCATTCTGCTGGTCACCCGCAAGACCGCCGGCCCCGCCAAGTAGAATGAGCGCCTTTCCGCCCTTGCGCCCGCCCCCATGAATGCCGTCATCACCGCCGCCCTGCCGGTCTTTGCGTTGATACTGACCGGCTGGTTGGCCGCCCGCTGGCGCATCCTGGGCACCAACGCGACCGACGCGCTGAACCGCTACGTGGTGTACCTGTCCTTGCCCGCGCTGCTGTTCCGCGCCATGACGCAGGTGGACCTGGCGCACATGGCGCACTGGGGGTTCGTCGGCGCATTCGCGGGCGGCATCGCCGTCACGTTCGTCGTGTCATTCGTGCCTCGCAAGCGCGGGCCACAGACGCTGACCGACCGCAGCATCGAAGGCTTGGCAGCGTCCTACGCCAACGCCGGCTACATGGGCATTCCGCTGTGCCTCGCGCTGCTCGGCGCCGACAGCCTGGCGCCCGCCACCTTCACGACCTTGCTCACTGCGAGCGTGTTGTTCGGATTTGCCATCGCGCTCATCGAGTTCGATCGCCAGCAGACGCCCAATCTGCCCGCGACACTGCTCAAGGTGGGCCGCGCCCTGGTTCGCAACCCGCTCCTTGCCGCGCCAGTGCTAGGACTTGCCTGGGCGGCCACGGGCGTGGCGCTGCCGCAAGGCGTCGACCGCTACGTGGCCTTGCTGGGCGCGTCCGCCAGTCCGTGCGCGCTGGTGACCATCGGCCTCTTCCTTGCGCAGACGGAGACCGCCAGTTCCGGGCCGGGCGTGCTGCGCCTGGTGCTGGGCAAGCTGCTGCTGCAGCCGGCCGCGACGGCCGTACTTGCGTTCTACGTTTTCTCGATGCCGCCGCTGTGGGCCTGGACCGCCGTGCTGATGAGCGCGCTGCCCATCGGCACCGGCCCTTTCATGTTGGCCAAGATGTATGGGCGCGATGCCCGCGTGACCTCGCGCGCGATCCTCGTCAGCACCGTGGCGTCAGTGTTGACGGTGAGCCTGCTGGTTGCATGGATCAGCGCCCATCCGATTTCTTGATCTCGCCCCGCGCCTTTTATATAACTTCTAGTTATTGTTAAAGCACAAATCATTTGTTTGAGATATTTAAACGCAGGCCTAGACTGACGGCTATTCCCACGGGTGCGACTGCGCACCCGTTTGCTTTTACGTTTTGATTTTTGGGATTTCCATGAGCGCGAACGCTTCCTCCCTCCCCCTGCCATCGGCCCTGCCCCCCATCCGTATCAACCACAAGCCGCTATGGATCGCGGCGCTGCTGGTGCTGGCTGGCGCGCTCTACCTCAACCAGACCGTAAGCTGGCGACAAGGCGCGCTGTGGGTGGTCGGCGCGCTGCTTGGCGTCACGCTGTATCACGCCTCCTTCGGTTTCACGCAGGCCTGGCGCGTGTTCGTGTCGGACCGCCGTGGCGCCGGCCTGCGCGCGCAGATGCTGATGCTCGCCGTGGGCGTGCTGTTGTTCTTTCCCTTCCTTGCCGCCGGCACGCTATTCGGCCAGCCCGTCAACGGCTTCGTGTCGCCCCCGGGCGTCTCCGTCGTGCTGGGTGCGTTCCTTTTCGGCATCGGCATGCAGTTGGGCGGCGGATGCGCGTCGGGTACGCTCTTCGCAGTGGGTGGCGGCAACACCCGCATGGTCGTGACGCTGCTGTTCTTCATCGTGGGATCGGTCATCGCCACGGCCAACTTTGGCTGGTGGTCCAGCCTGCCGGCGCTGGCCCCCACCTCGCTCATCAAGACCTGGGGCCTCGCCCCCGCGATCATCGCCAATCTGGCGGTTTTCGCCCTGATCGCCTGGGTCGCCACCACGCTCGAAAAGCGCCGCCATGGCCACGTGATTTCCTTCGCCTCGCGTACCGCCCGCCCGGTCTCGCTACTGCAAGGACCCTGGCCGCTCATCTGGGGCGGCGTCGCGCTGGTCGTGCTCAACTTCGCCACCCTGGCACTCGCCGGACGCCCCTGGGGCATCACGTCGGCGTTCGCGCTGTGGGGCGCCAAGGCGCTGGACGCGGTGGGCGGCGACGTTGCCACCTGGGCCTATTGGGCCAAGCAGCCGTCCCTGGCCGCGCCGCTGCGCCAGGACGTCACCACCGTCATGGATATCGGCCTGATGCTCGGCGCCCTGGCCGCC
>DALZRX010000326.1:0-5079 GCA_032015805.1 Achromobacter sp. | reverse complement strand
CAGGCGCGAAGCACCAGCCGCGCCGAGCGGCTGCTGCGTTCGAGGTGTTCGCCGGAATTGCGGATGCCCCAGGCGATGGCCCGCACGCCCGCCATGCGGGCGGCCAGACCGCCGATCAGGTCGGCGTGGTACATCCACGTCTGCACGGCGTCGGGCCGCGCCTTAACGATCAGGCGCCGCAGCGCCCGAAAACCACCCAGGCTCACGCGTCCGCGCGCCATGCCCAGCACATGCACCGCGACGCCCGCCGCGCGCAGGCGTTCCCCGTAGATGCCTTCGTCCGTCAGCGACACGACGGTGTGCTCGACGTCCGTCTGGGGCCAGGTCGCCAGGCGGAACAGCACGGATTCGGCGCCGCCCTGGCCTAGACCCGTGATGACGTGCAGGATGCGCAGCGGCCGGGTGCTCATCGCCCCTCCCGCACCGCTTCGAACAGTTCGTCCCATTCGCCCAGCACACTGGACAGCGCATAGCGCTGGCGCACGGCCGCGGCAGCGCGCGCGCCCAATTGCTCGCGCAGCGATGCGTCGCTCATGAGGCGATGCAGGGCGTCGGTCATCGCGACCCGGTCGCCCGCTGGCACCAGCAGCGCGTCCTGGCCGTCGCGCGTCATTTCGCGCGGACCGCTGGGGCAGTCGAACGACGCGCAGGGCAACCCAAGCGACATGGCTTCAAGCAGGACGTTGGGAAATCCCTCGACCAGGGAACTGAGCACGAACGCCTGGCCTCGCGCCAGTTCCTCCCAGGGCGCTTCGGTGCGGCCCGGCAGGCTGATGCGCGATTGCAGGCGCAGGCGCGCCACCTGCTGCTCCAGCGCGTCGCGCTCGGGGCCTTCGCCCCAGATGCGCAGGTTCCAGTCCGGAAACTCCGGCGCAAGCTGCGCAAAGATGTCGATCAACAGGCTGAACTGCTTGTCGGGCACCAGGCGGCCCATCGCGAGCAGCTCGCGCGGGCCGGCGTCCTGGCGCTGCTGCACCAGCGGCGCGTCGAGCAGCGGCGCGGGCAGTGGATTCGGTATGACTGCCAGACGGCGGATGCCGGGCACCTGGCGCGCAAACGGGCCGGCGGTGTCTTCCGCCTGCACCGTCACCATGTCGGCGCGCGGATAAAGCACGCGGCGCAACTTGCGCCAGACGGAGCCCGTGGTGGTTTCTGCTACCGGATTGGTGCGCTCGCAGACGATGAGCGGCACCTTGAGGCCGCGCGTGGCGAGGATCGCGGCCACGTTGACATTGGTCAGGAAGGACACCACCACATCGGGCCGCTCGTCGCGAATGTGCTTGCGCAGGCTCAGCAGCCGCTTGAAGGCTGCCATCGCGCCCGAAGCCCGGGTGCCGGCCAGGTCCGCCAGCCACGCAAGCTGGACCTTGTCCGACAGGGGATAGAAGCAGTTGCCCTTGGACGAGTACGTGGGTGTCAGGATGACGGTGTCTCCGCGCTCGGACCATGCGTTGACCAGGGTCGCCGCGACGCGTTCCGCGCCGCCGGCGTGCATGGAGCTGACCAGCATCAGTATTTTCATTCGTCAACGGTCCTCAATCGGTCCCCCTTGATCCATTCCCGCACGGTAGCGGTCCAGCCAGGCCTGCATCATCAGCACGCCCCACAGATGGCTGTCCCAATTGCGATGCCCCGACGTGTGCTCACGCCATTTGCGCAGGATGGGCTCGGGTTCGAACCAGCCGTCCTGGCGCAGGCGCGCCGGGTCCAGCAGCGCATCGGCCCATTCGCGCAGGGGACCGCGCAACCAAGCAGCCAGCGGCACGGCAAAGCCGCGCTTGGGGCGGTCGACCAGCGCTTGCGGCACATGGCGGTGAAGGACCTGGCGCAGCAGCCACTTGCCGGTATTGCCGCGCACCTTGTACTGGTGCGGCAGGCTCCAGGCGAATTCGTAGACACGGTGGTCGATGAGCGGCACGCGGGTTTCCAGGCTGACGGCCATCGCCGCGCGGTCCACCTTGACCAGGATGTCGTCGGGCAGGTATGTCACCGCGTCGAGCTTCATCATCGACTCGAAGAACGACCCTTGCATGGCGCGTTCGAACACCGACTCGGGTTCGACGCCGCCCTTCACCACGCTGGCGGGGTCGGCCCAGTACGACACGAACAGGCGGTAGAACTCGCCGCGCGTATCCGCGCGCAGCAGTTCGCCCAGCTTGCCGACCTTGCCGCGCCATGCGCCGCGACCGGGCAGATGCGTGGAGGCGCTGAGCATCGCGCCGGCCGGCTTGCGCAGCAGCCCGGGCACGCGATCGAACTGACGCCACCAGTTGTCCACACGGAAGTAACGCGAATAACCGCCAAAGAGTTCGTCGCCGCCGTCGCCCGACAAGGCCACCGTCACGTGCTGGCGCGCCATGCGCGTCACCAGCGACGTGGGAATCTGCGAGGAGTCCGCAAAGGGTTCGTCATACATGTCGGCCAACGTGGGCACGACCGCCAGCGCGTCTTCCGCGGTGACGTAGAGTTCAGTGTGGTCGGTGCCCAGGTGCGTGGCCACGGCCTTTGCGTGCTGCGCCTCGTCGTAGCCTTTTTCGTGAAAGCCGATGGCGAAGGTGCGCACCGGCTGCGTGCTTTGCGCCTGCATCAGCGCCACGATGGTCGACGAATCGATGCCGCCCGACAGGAAGGCGCCCAGGCTCACGTCGGACAGCATCTGACCGCCAACGGCCTTGGACAGCACCTTTTCCAGCGCGTCGGTGGCATCTGCGTCCGAGTCGAACGAGAGCCGGGATTGCGCGGCCGCATCCGCGGCTTCGCGCGCCGACCAGTACACGCGCGGCTCGGGCATGCGGCGGCTGCGGGTGTCGTCCGCCGAGAACTCGACCCAGGTGCCGGGCGGCAGCTTGGCGATGCCTTCGTAGATGGACTGCGGCGCGGGGATGTAGTTGTGCCGCATGAACGATGCAAGCGCGTTGCGGTTCAGGTTGCGCCCGAATCCCGGAATCGGCATCAGGCCCTTGAGCTCGGACGCAAACACCAGTTCCGCGTTGGAATAGCCGTAGTACAGCGGCTTTTCACCCATGCGGTCGCGCGCCAGCATCAGCTTGCGCGAAGCCTTGTCCCACAACGCGATGGAGAACATGCCGACCGCGGCCTGCAGCGTGGCTTCGATGCCGAGGGCGGTAAAGCCCGCGAGCAGGGTCTCGGTGTCCGAGTGGCCGCGCCACGCGGGCGCCAGCGCCGAATCCTCGAGTTGCTTGCGGATGTCCAGGTGGTTGTAGACCTCGCCGTTGAACACCATCACGAAGCGGCCGCAGGCGGACGTCATGGGCTGGTGGCCCGCTTCGGTCAGGTCCAGGATCGCCAGGCGCACGTGCGCCAGCGCCAATCCGGCGTCAGCGTCTTCCCAGAAGCCATTGCTGTCGGGCCCGCGGTGACGGATGCGCCGGCAGCTATCCGCCAGCACCTGTTCCTTGTTCCCCAGGGGGCCCCAAATTCCGACTATTCCACACATGATGAGGTTCTCGTGGTCACCGTAGCAACGTCGTGCGCGGAGCCTAGCGGCCCGCCGTCCGCACGCCGTCAAAAAGTTCCTGCCATTTCTGCAGCACGCGCGCGGCCGAAAAACGGTCGCGCACTTCGATTGCCGCTTGCGCCATGCGCGCGCGGCCATTGTCGTCGCCCATCACGGCGTCCAGCGCATTGCACAGCGCGGCGACGTCGCCATTGGGCCGCACCAGCACACCATCGACGCCTTCGCGCACGATCTCGCGCGGACCCGTATCGCAATCGAACGACACCGCAGCCAGGCCGCTCGCCATGGACTCCAGCAAGGTGTTGGACAGTCCCTCGAAGCGCGAGGTCAGCACGTAGAGATCGGCGCTGTCGTACCAATCGCCGACGTTGCCGGCGCGACCGGGCATCGAGACACGCGATTGCAGGCCGGCGTCGCGCACCTGCGCTTCCAGCGCCTGGCGCTCGCCGCCCTCGCCCAGAATAACCAGATCCCAGCCCGGATGCGATGGCGCCAGGCGCGTAAACGCCTGGATCAACAGATCGAATCCCTTGTCGGCATGCAGACGTCCAACCGCCAGCAGCCGCTTGCGGTCTTCCCGCGCGGCCGGTTGCAGGATGGGCTCGGCGCGCGGCAACGGGAAATGGACGGGATTGGGAATGACCGCCAGCCGGGAGCCTGGCACGTGCTGTTCCAGCCAGTCGGCGGTGCCGCGGGTCAACGCGACGACGCGCGCGGCCCTCGGATAGGTCAGCCGGCGCAGCCGCTGCCAGAAGCCCGACAGGGTCTGGGACGGCGGATGGGTATGTTCGGTGGCGATGACGCGGCAGTTCAGTCCCGCGCAGGCCAGGACGGACAGCACCGACGCGGTCGTCATCATGCCCAGGACGATGTCGGGCCGAAACGATTTGATCACACGGCGCAGCGCGCGCACGCGCTGCAGGTTGCTGAGAATGCCGCGCAGCCCGCCGCCCTCTCCCGCCGTATGCAGGACTTCGCGCCGGACCTTGGGATGCAGCGCATAGACGTCGCCTTCGGCGCTGGCCTGCGTGACCACCATGACCTCGCTGCCCTCGGCCGCCCAATGGGCGCTCAGGTCGGCGGCGACGCGTTCAGCGCCCCCGCCGTGCAGGGAATGGATGAACAGCAACACGCGCGCCGGACGGGCGGAGTCGGCTACGGACATTCAATCGGCCCTCTTGGGTTCGGCCTTGCGCATCGCCACCGCGAGGTAGCACGCGAAGGACAGCACATACATGAGGCTGGTGGCCAGCATGATCCCGGCCGCGCCCATGCGGGGCGCCAGCACGGTGTTCAATACGGCCTTCAGCGCAAAATTGGCGACCGCGATGGCGGCCATGATGCGGTAGCGGTTCTGGCTGGCCAGCAGTTGCACCAGGATCAGCACGCCGAAGTAGAACGGGAGCTGCAACAGCCCCCAACGCAGCACATGCGCGACGGCGGCCGTATTCTCGGGCGTAAACGCGCCGCGCTCGAACAGCACCGCGACGCCCCACGGCGCCAGGACCCAGCCCAGCGCCACGGCGGCGGCGCCCGCGACCACCATCAGCAGCGACCACTTGAGCGCCATGCTGCGCGCGCGCGCCGTGTCGCCGCGAGCC
>DALZRX010000325.1:0-5081 GCA_032015805.1 Achromobacter sp. | reverse complement strand
GGGGAAGTCCGGAGCGAAGGCTCCGGACCGCAATCGTGGGCGATCGTGCCCACGGTGACTGCGGCGTCGGGCGACCTACGGAGGCCCCCAGGTGGAGGATAAAAACTAAGCCACAGCCCAACAGTAAAGCCGCAACCGACCAGCAAGATCAGCAAACCAACATCAAGCCTTCACAGACCGATGCCGGCTAATACTCATCATGATCCCAAACGCAATCCCCATCGTGAACAACGCCGTCCCCCCGTAGCTCATGAACGGCAACGGCACCCCCACCACCGGCAAGATCCCCGTCACCATGCCCACATTCACGAACACATAGATGAACAGCATCATCGTCAACGCACCCGCGAGCAGCCGGCCGAATTGGGACCCCGCCCGGGATGCGATCGTCAGGCCGCGCGCCATCATCAGGCCGTACAGCACCAGGATCGCGATGCCGCCGTACAGGCCGAATTCCTCGGCATACACGGCGAAGATGAAGTCGGTCGTGCGTTCCGGGATGAAGTCCAGGTGCGTCTGCGTCCCCTTCATGTAGCCCTTGCCGTAGACGCCGCCCGAACCCACCGCGATCATCGACTGGATCGTGTGAAAGCCCTTGCCCAGCGGGTCGGAACTGGGATTGAGCAGCGTGCAGACCCGGTGCTTCTGGTATTCGTGCAGCACCACCCAGTCCACGTCCGGCTCGCATAGCTGGTCTTCGTAATAGACCAACGTGCCGATGGCGATGACGCCGGCCAGCATGACCGGCACCAGCAGTTTGAACGACAGCCCCGCGAAATAGATCACGAAAAAGCCCGCGCCGAACACCAACAGCGCCGTTCCCAGGTCGGGCTGCAGCACGATCAATCCGAAAGGTGCGGCCAGCATGGCGGCCGCGGCAAGGAAGTCGCGCACGCGCACCGCGCCTTCGTGACGCTGGAAGTACCAGGCCAGCATCATCGGCACGGCGATCTTCATCATCTCGGACGGTTGAATGCGCGTCACGCCCAGGTTCAGCCAGCGGGTCGCGCCCTTGCTGGTCTCGCCGAAGAACTCGACGCCCAGCAGCAGCACGACGCCGACCACGTAGAACGGCAAGGCCAGCTTCATCAGAAGCTTCGGCGGAATCAGCGCCATCGTCCACATCGCAAAGAACGCGATGATGAAGTTGCGCGATTGCTCAGCGAACCGCCAGTCGGTGCCGCCGACGGCCGAGTGCATCACCGTCAGGCCAAGCGCGGCGAACATCATCAGGATGGCGAGCAGCGGCCAGTCGAAGGCCGTGAAGACACGCAGCAGGATCAGGCCAAGACGCTTCATTGTTGGCGCACCACATCGGAGGCGATTTCGCCCACGGTCGCCATGGCGTCCGCGCGTTCGGGCCGCACGATCTTGTCTTCGCGGTCCTTGGCCAGCCAGTAGTCGAACACCTTGCGCGCGACCGGAGCCGCCACGCTAGCGCCCCAGCCGGCGTTCTCGACGATCAGCGCCACCGCGATGCGCGGATGTTCCAGCGGGGCGAAGCCCATGAAAAGCGCGTGATCGCGCAGGCGTTCGTCGATCGCGCTGGCGCGGTAGTGGCCGCCGCGCAGGCTGAACACCTGCGCGGTGCCGGTCTTGCCGGCGGCTTGGTAGGGCGTGTTGGCGAAGGCGCGGCGCGCCGTACCGGCCCGCACCACGTCGGCCATGGCGTTCTTGATCACGTCCACGTTGGCCTGCTTGAGGGGAATCCGGTAGTCGGGCGGCGACTCGGTGGGCTTGGCCACGCCGGAGCGCGGATCGCGCACCGCGTGCACCAGGTGCGGGCGGCGGAACAGGCCGTTGTTGGCCAGGGTGGAAGTGCCCTGCGCCAGTTGCAGCAGCGTGAATGCGTTGTAGCCCTGCCCCACCGCCACGGAAATGGTCTCGCCCGCGTACCAGCGCTGGCGTTCCTTGTCCTTGTAGGCAGCGCGCTTCCAGTCGGTGGACGGCAGCACGCCGCGCTTTTCGCCTTCCAGGTCGATGCCCGTGATCTGGCCGAAACCGAACTGCTTGGTGAAATCGTGCAGCGCGTTCACGCCGATCTCAGGACCCAACGAGTAGAAATAGGTGTCGGAGGACACGACGATGGCCTTGTGCATGTCGGTCATGCCGTAGGCGGCGCCACCAGCGTTGCGGAACTTCTGTCCGCCGAATTCGTAATAGCCGGGATCCGAGATGCGGTCGGTGGCGCGGCGCTTGCCCAATTCCAGCGCGGCCAGCCCCACGAACGGCTTGTATGTGGATCCGATGGGATACGTGCCGTACAGGGGACGGTTGATCAGCGGATGATCCGGCGATTCGTTCAGCATGCGCCAGTTGTCCACGTCGATACCGTCCACGAACAGGTTGGGATCGAACGACGGCTGCGACACGAAAGCCAGGACCTCGCCCGTGTCCGGGTCGATGGCGACCAGCGCGCCGCGCTGGCCTTCGAAGGCCTCTTCGGCCACCTTTTGCAGTCCCATGTCGATGGACAGCATGATGTCCGAGCCCGGGACCGGATCGATGCGCCGCAGCGTGCGCATGGGACGGCCGCCTGCCGTCACCTCGACCTCTTCCAGGCCGGTGCGGCCATGCAGCTGCTCTTCCCAGGTTTTTTCGATGCCCTTCTTGCCGATGACCTCGGTGCCGCGATAGTTGCCGAGCTGTCCGGCGCGGTCCAGGTCTTCGATGTCGTTGTCGGCAATTCGGCCGATGTAGCCCACCACGTGTGCGGCCGACACGCCCTGCGGATACTCGCGCACCCACCGGGCGCGCAACTCGACGCCCGGAAACTGGAATGCGTGCGCGGCAAACCAGGCGGCCTCGGTGTCGTTCAGGTTGTTGCGCAACTGCAGGCTGGCGTAGCGGCTGGATTCCGCCGCGCGGCGCTTGAAGCGGCGCTGGTCGGACGGGCTGATGTAGACGACCTCCGTCAGGCGCTCGAAGAGCTCATTCATATTGCCCGCGTGGGCCGGCACGACTTCGAGGGTGTAGGTTCGGTAATTGCGGGCCAGGACTTCGCCGTTGCGGTCCAGGATCTCGCCGCGGCGCGGCGGGATCGGCACGACCGCGATGCGGTTGCGGTCGGCGCGTTCGGACAGGCCTTCGTAGCGATCGACCTGCAGGTACCAGAAGCGGCCCACCAGTACGCCGAAGCAGACGAGGGCAAAGGCGCCGCCCACCCAGGCGCGCAGGCGGAAGCGCTGCTTCTGCTGCTGGCCGGTTTTCTTGAATTCAAACATGACGCGACGCCGCCGTCAGGCGGATGAGGATTCGGCGTCGTCGACACCGCGTTGCGGCAGGTGCAAGACCCAGCCCGCCAGCGGCCACAGGGCGGTCGTCAGCAGCACGCTGATGCCCCAGTCCCAGCCCGGCCATTTTCCGGCCAGCCACGCGTGGATGATCTGGGTGACAAAGCGCGCAATGAAGAACACAGGCAGCATGTGCATCGCCTGGCTCCAGAGATCGAACCGCTGCAGCCGGCGGTGCAGGACCACCGCGCCGTAGGCGACCAGCGTGTAGGACAGCGCGTGCTCGCCGAGCAGGCCCGCGTCGTGCACGTCCATCAGCAGGCCGAAGAAGAAGGCCGTGAACAAGCCGACGCGGCGCGGCTCGTGCACGCACCAGAAGGCGATGATGAGCAGCAGCACGTCGGGCGCGCCCTGCCACAGACGCCATGGCAGCAAGGACACGAGCCACGCGAGCAGCACGGTGCCCCACACGAAGACAGCATGCGCGGGACCCGACAGCCGGTCGGGCTGCACGTTGCTTGGCGTGCCGAGGCGGCGCGGCGACTGCCCCGCAGCTTGTTGATTAGTCCGATCCACCGGAATCGACCTCCTGACGGTTGGACTCGGCGCGATCCACATCCACCTGCAGAACCAGGAAGTGGCGATAGCGTTCGGGATGGGCCAGCGGTTCACACACGGCGCGCGCGAAGCCCGAAGCGGTATCGCGTTCCACCGAGGTCACCTTGGCCACGGGCAGGCCGGCGGGAAACAGTCCGCCGACGCCGCTGGTGACAATAGTATCGCCTTCCTTGATGTCGGCATTGGCCGCCAGGTAGCGCACTTCCATCTTGCCCGGCGAATTGCCGCCAAAGGCGATCAGGCGAAGCCCGTTGCGCAGCAGTTGGACGGGAATGGAAACCTGCTCGTCGGTGACGAGGGCCGCCTCGGCCGTCATGGGCGTCACCCGGACGATCTGGCCGACCACGCCGCCTTCGTCGATGACGGGCATGCCGGGCGCAAGGCCAGCCTTGCTGCCCTTGTTGAAGACCAGGCGCTGGGTGAACGCATTGGTGGGCTCGTACATGACTTCGACCACCACGGCGGACTGCGCCACGGTGTCGGTCACGCCGAGCAGGCGGCGCAGTTGGGAGTTTTCGGCGGCGAGCTGGGCGGCGTGCGACGCCACCTGGGCAAGTTCGATGCGCTGACGCTGCAGGGCTTCGTTTTCGCTGCGGATGAGATTGGCCGCGTTGACCCACTCATTGACTTGCTGAACGAGGTCGCGCGGGGCCATGACGGCGCGCTGAAACGGATAAAGCCCCACGGCAATCGCGCGGCGTGCCGGCTCCAGCATGCGCCATTGTGAATCCATGACGATCAGGGCCAGGGCAAGGACGACCAGAAGGACCAGCCGCACCTCTGCCGGTGGGCCGCGCCTGAATAGGGGAGGAGTCCCTTGTCGTTGCATGAATTTCAGCCCGGGCGCCCGCGTCCGAGGTTCCCGCCGTGGCCGGAGCCAGAAAAAAGCGGGGCTCCGGGCTGGCGGGCAAAATTAGTCGTTGATGAAGATGGCGCCCAGTTTCTCAAGGTGTTCGAGCGCCTCGCCGCAACCGCGCACAACGCAGGTCAGGGGATCGTCGGCCACCACGACCGGCAGGCCGGTTTCTTCCTGAAGCAGGCGGTCCAGGTCGCGCAGCAGTGCACCGCCACCGGTCAGGGCGATGCCCTTGTCGGTGATGTCGGCGCCCAGCTCGGGCGGCGTCTGTTCCAGCGCGATCTTGACGGCGGAAACGATCTGGTTGAGCGGATCGGTCAGCGATTCCAGGATCTCGTTGGACGAGACCGTGAAGCTGCGCGGCACGCCTTCGG
>DALZRX010000324.1:0-5092 GCA_032015805.1 Achromobacter sp. | reverse complement strand
GCTGTGCGTGGCGCGGGTGCGCCGCCGCGATTCGCTGGCGCCCGCCAGACGCTCGAAGGTGATGTCGGCCTTGCCGATCTCGGCCACGATACGCTGGCTCAGGTCCTGGGCCTGCGCCGCGACCACCTCCGCGGGCGTGCCCTGGCGCGCGTCGTCGTGCAGCAGCACGGTCTGAGACGTGAGGCTGCAGGCCAGCGACAGCGACGTGCGGGTCTGCCGGGCCACCTCGGCCACGGTCTCGCGCAGATAGCGCAGGTCGCGCGCCCACCCCAGGTCGGCGATGTCGGTGAAGAACCAGATGGACATGTCCAGGCTGGGGTCCAGGTCGGTGCGGGTGGCCAGCACGGAGCGGGGCTGCCCGCCGCTGTCCAGCAGTTCTATGCGCTCGCGTTTGACGGTGAAGGCCGAGGTCAGGACGCCCAGCGTCGCCTCGTCGCCCGCGATGGCGTAGTCCGTGATCGTTGGCGAATCGGCAGGGCTGCGCCCGCGCCGCGGCTCGGCGCCCAGCATGTCGGTCGCCACACGGTTCATCTCGATGATTGCGCCCTCGCGCCCAACGAAGACGACGGCCTGCTCGGTCTCGGCCATGAGGCTTTGCTTGGTCTGGCTGAGCAGGTGCTGGGCCAGGCCCTCTTCCAGCGAGGCGATGATCTGCATCAGGTCATCGATGTCCGGTCCCTTGAACGCGTGCGAGACCGAAGACTCCACGTCCAGCAGCCACCGTATCCGGCCGTTCAGGTGGATGGGCACGGTCATGGCCGAGCGCAGCGGACGCTTGGGCCCCCCATAGCCGTGTTGCGCATAGACGGGATTGCCGATGTCGTCCACCGCCAGCAAGCACCCTTGCGCCAGCGTGGCGCCCAGCATGCCTTGGGTGGTGGGCTGCTGGTAGCCGGCCGGCAGCGCGTAGGCAGGCGCCAGGCTGTGCTGCGTCACCACCTCGAAGCGGTTCTCCTCGCGGTTCACGCGATACAGCGCCACGTGCTCCCACGAAAAATGCTGCGCGAGCTGAACGATGATCTCTTCGGCGGCCTGGCGCAGCGAGGCGGCGGCCATCACCTTGCGCCGCAGCGAATCCGCGAATTCAGTGCGTTCGTCGTCGCGTTCCTTCTCGAAGCGCATCAGCACGGGTTCGAGGTCCAGGGCGCGCAGCATCTCCAGATGCCGCGCGCCGTAGGCGCCGGGCTGGCGCGTGCAAAGGCTGAGCGCCGAGCTGTAGCCGCCGGCGCGCGTGACGGGCAGCGTGACCGAAGCCTCGATGCCCAGGTCCTGGTAGCAGCGCACGATCTCGTTGCCGGGCTCCGGCATGTTCGCTTCGACGAAGGCGCCGATCTCCTCGACCCAGGTGCGGCCGGAGTCCAGGAAAGCGCGGATCGTCGGCGGAAGGTCCATCCAGCGCGCGGGCCACAGCTCCACGCCCTCCGGCCGCACGGCGATCGCGCGGAACAGCGACACGTCGTTGCCGTAGATGCCGAAGACCGCGTGTTCGAACGGTATCAGGCGCCTGATCTGTTCAAGGATGCGGTCCAGTTTCAGCCGCCAGCCGCTGACCGCGGGGTCCAGGGCAATGCGCCGGATCTCATCGCGGGCGGACTCCAGCGTGCGCGACTGGATGACGGCGATCACGCCGAGGAGTTGGCCATTGGGCGCGGGATCGGGCGTCATGACCAGCTCGAACTGCCGGTCCGCATCGTCCGGTACCGGGATGGCGATCGTCACGGCGACCATCGCGTCGCCCTCCGTGTCCTGCACGCAGCGCACGATGGCGCGTTGCACCGGTCCGCCGTCGGCGGGCCGGAAATGCGCGGTGAGACGGGTGCCGCACAAGGCCTCGCGTGGCAGGCCAAGCGTACGCGCCGCCTCGGGGTTTGCGAAGCGGATCACGCCCTGCATGTCCAGCCTGAACACGGCGTAGGGCGTGCGCTCGAAACGGTGCGACTCGGCCTCGCGGAACGGCGTGCCGTCGTTGACCAGCACGATGAGTTCGCCGCTGTCCAGCGTGCAGAGCGGGATGAGCTGCGCGGGAACGCGCGCGCCGCCGGCCCCGCGATAGACGACGTCAACCGCGCCGTCGCCCATGCGCAGGGGCTTGGACAGGCCGTAGACCTGGCTCACGTGGCGGCCCACAAGCGCATCGCGCGCCAGCGGCAGGACGCTGCTGGCGGCGACAATGTCGCCGGCTGCGGCCAGGACGAGGCAGGGCACGCCGACCTGGGATAGCACGCGGGCGACCTCCGCAGGTTCGCCATAGAGCGAGAACTCGCGCAGAGAGGCGCTCTGCGGAGACTCAGGCGCCTCGCGGTAGCGTTCCGGCTGCATTTCGGTCATGGCAAACCCTCCACCCGTTGTCAGCGCTTGATGAAAGCGATGACCTGCTGCTGCGTGCCCTTGTCGTTGTCGAAGCCGCCATGCGTGCTCGACGCGACCGGCAGGACGCGCGACGTGGCCGAAGCGCTGCCCGCGGGCGAGACATGGACCGCGTCGCAGGGAACGCCGCCGCCCCGGAAGTAACGCTCCATGCCCAGGAGCGGCGTGGTGGTGCCTCCCTCGAACGATTCGCTGACCAGATACAGCAGGGACCGCCGGTACGGTCCGCAAGTGGGGTCGTCCTCCTCCGCGCGATCCGACAGATGGAATTGCTGATAACGCTTCACGCGGCTGCCCAGGTGCGGAACAACCAGGTCCTTGAAGGTTTGCAGCGTGACGGCCGGCGCCATCAGGCTCAGCGATTCCAGTTCCCCGCCGTCCGCGGTCAGGCGCTTGACGAAGTGGCTGGCGACGATCGCGCCGGCCGAATGACCCACGATGTGCAGGCGCACGCGGCCGCGCGCGACATGCGCCTTGAAGTGCTTGTAGAGCAAGATCATGGCGGCTTCGTCTTCGCCGTTCCTGGCCGCTTCGCTCATGGCCTCGGCGTTCTGCTTCATTTCGCCCCAGATCACCGTGCCGGGCCGTGCCAGCCAGCGTTCCAGCCGCTGGTTCCACCAGCGCTCCAGCCGCTCGCCGATGCCGCCGGTGGTGCGCGGCACGTTGCTCGCGGCATCGCGGATGATGTTCCTCACGGTAGTGATGAAGTCCGTTTCCCACATGAGAAAGACGGGGAAGATCTGGCTGTCGTAGAGCAGCGGGATCCATTCGGCGGCGGCCTCGGCCGCGTCGTTCTCGCCGACCAGGCCGCCGTGCGCGTAGACGCAGACGTCCATCGGCTTGTCCTTCAGGTTCCAGCGCTCGCGCGCGGCGACCATGTGCACGTCCACGATGGCGCGCAGGTCATCCGGCGTGGTGCGAAACGCGCCGCTGTTGCTGAGCTTGCCGTTGTTGCCGACGTTGACGATGAAGGGCGTGAGCTCGCGGTCGCGCAGCACCTTGCCCGCGGCAAGCGTCACCTTCTGCCCTTCCGTGCGCAGGCTGATGCTGTTGGAGATGCGTTCGTGCTCGTGGGTGACCACGCCCAGTTGCACGACCCAGCAGTCCATGGCATTGCGCATCCAGTCGTCATAGGTCAGCACGGCCATGCCGTGCGTGCCCCATTCCTCGCCCCAGGAGTTCTGGATCAGAAAGCCGTCCTGCGTGTAGCCGACGATGACGAAGGCATGGCCTTGCATCGCCGTTTCCTGCCCGTCCGAGGGGATGACCCAGAATGGCCGGGTGACGGGGGTGGGTTCGTCTTCGTGCGGCGTGACGCCGTGGCCCGCGTCCCAGCCGTCGTGGCAGCCGGCGCTGGCGTACAGGATGCCGACCTCGTTCAGCGCGGCGTGCATCTCCACGATGCTGCGCGTGTCGATGCGGTAATAGGCGCCGAGCGGCCGCTTGACAGCGTCCAGCCACCAGTCGTCTTCGGGGCGCTTGGCGGCCGGCGGCATGTCGATGGTCGGGAACAATCCCTGCACGCAGGCGCCGTGCCGGAACCAGCCCTTCAACGCGCCGCGCAGGCTGGAGCCGCTGTCGTCGACGGAACCGGGGAATTCGTCGTAGCGCCTGGCCATCGAATACAGCATGTAGGGCGAGATCGCGGGCCGCATGTCGCGTTCGGACTTGCGCAGCAGATACTCCACCACCGTGGACAGCGCAAATCCCGTGCAGGCCGACGTCTCGCCCTGATGCTTCACCGTCAGCCCCATCACGGGGATCATCTCCGCCTTGGGCGTGACCGAGATGTTGGGGCGGAACAGGATATCGCGCGCATCGAACGCATCGGGCTTGGCGGAGCGCTCGAAGGGGCGCGCGGATGGGCTGTCATCCGGGGTACGCCGCTTGCGAGATTTGGGACGCGGGTTCTCCGGCGCACTGGCGGTGCCGGCCTTGTCCGTCCGCTTGCCCTTTGGCTTTGATGCCTTCTTGGTCGTAGTGCGCGCCGCCGCTTTTCGGGTCGCCATGTTGTTCTCCCCATGTCGGCGGCCTGCTAGGCCGCCAGTTTCAGACTGGCGATGTAGCGTGGCGCGTCGGCGGACAGTTTTGCCTGCACGTCGTCGCGAAGCTGTTCGTAGAGGGCGCCGTTCAGTGTCAGGCGCTGTGCACAGGCCCAGAAGTTCACCTGACGGGCGCCCCATTGGGCGAACAGGAAACGCTTGCGGCTATCCACGGCCCGGAAGTAGTAAGCGCCCAATGCCATCGACAACCCGCCGCCACGGTCGCGCTGCACCGCGCCCAACTGGAAGTTTCCGCCGGCTTGCGAAGACGCGTGAAAGTCGAAGAGCTGCACGGTGGCGTCGTCCTCCGCCAGCTTGCTCAGCGCGGTCACGGCCTGGTCCAGCACGGCAAGCTGGTCGCGCCGCGCGACGGCCAGCAGCAGGTCGACGGCGACCTGGTCCATGCGGAATTCGCGTTCGTCCTCGCCGTAATGGGTGAAGCTCATCTGCCCGCTGGTCCACCCCAGGTTCTCCAGCACCTCCACATAGGTCTGGTACCAGGCCTGCGTCTTGGTGAAGCGGTCGTGGGCGGCGCTGGCGGCGCGTTGCGCGAGCTGCAGCGAATACAGGACGTCGGCGCGTTCCTGCTCCTGCAATCCTGCCGCGAAGGACAGCACGCTGCCGGCGTTGATGCTGGCCTGCGGCGCCTGCCGCGCGGTCTTGCCCGCGGCCCCCGCGCGCAG
>DALZRX010000323.1:0-5117 GCA_032015805.1 Achromobacter sp. | reverse complement strand
TCGGCGAGCGACAGATATTGCCCATGCAAACGAAAAGTACCTTGGTCATCATGGAAGCAAGTGTGCGGGAAAACCCGAGATAAGGCAAGCTTTTTTTGCGGCCGCGCAATCGACACAGAGCAAATATGACCCTCCTTAATCGACTTCAAAATCAGATACTTGCAAGATTATCTTCAGGTAAAACATCATACCCACCGCAGCGTAAATTTCCTGAATGGTTACACCCTGATTGCAACGCACCACTTTTTGCAGACGTTCAGGTTGCCGTAAGCAGAAAGACATGAATTGAAACGTCCGCGCCGCTTACACCGCCCCGTCGAGCAGCACGCGCTGCTTGAGCGCATTGAGCGAGTCCCGTGCAGCGGCGGCCTGTTCAAATTCCAGGTTGCGCGCATGGTCCATCATCAACTTCTCCAGGCGTTTGATTTCGCGCGCCAGGGCCTTTTCATCCTTCAACAGCTCCGCCGGCACGGCCGCTTCAAGCGTGTCATGCTGGGCGGGCGCGACGATGCCATCGATCAGCTCACGTACCGCCTTTTGGACGCCGCGCGCAGTAATGCCATTGTCGATGTTGAACTGCAACTGCTTGGTGCGCCGCCGGGCCGTTTCGTCCATGGCGCGCTTCATCGAATCCGTGATGCGATCGGCATAAAGAATGGCATGGCCATTCAGGTTTCGCGCGGCCCGGCCGATGGTCTGGATCAGGCTGCGCTCCGAACGAAGGAAGCCCTCCTTGTCGGCGTCCAGGATGGCCACCAGCGACACTTCCGGAATGTCCAGGCCTTCGCGCAGCAGGTTGATGCCCACGAGCACGTCGAAGGTCCCCAAGCGCAAGTCCCGCAGAATTTCCACGCGCTCGACGGTGTCGATGTCGGAGTGCAGGTAGCGCACCTTCACGCCATGCTCGCTCAGGAAGTCGGTCAGGTCTTCTGACATGCGCTTGGTCAGCGTCGTGACCAGCACCCGCTCTCCTTGCGAAACGCGAGCCTTGATCTGCCCCAGCAGGTCATCGACCTGCGTGCGTGCCGGCAGCACCTCCACAATTGGATCGACCAGCCCCGTGGGGCGCACGACCTGCTCCAGGACGTTGTCGGCGTGCTCCTGCTCGTACGCGGCCGGCGTTGCGGATACGAACACGCACTGGCGCATCCGGGCTTCAAACTCCTCGAGCTTGAGCGGACGGTTGTCCAGCGCCGACGGCAGGCGGAAACCATACTGCACCAGGGTTTCCTTGCGCGAACGGTCGCCACGGTACATGGCGCTGAGCTGGCCGATCGTGACGTGGCTTTCGTCGATGAACATCAGCGCGTCAGACGGAAGGTAGTCAATCAGGGTCGGTGGCGGCTCGCCCGGCGCTGCGCCCGACAAATGGCGCGAGTAGTTCTCGATGCCTTTGCAGAACCCAAGCTCCTGCAGCATTTCCAGATCGAAGCGGGTGCGTTGCTCAAGGCGCTGGGCCTCGACCAGGTGACCGTCATCAACGAAGCGCTTGACGCGTTCTCGCAGTTCTTCCTTGATGGTCTCGATGGCGCGTAGGACGGTGTCGCGCGGCGTCACATAATGCGAGCCGGGGTAGACGGTGAAGCGCGGCAGCTTCTGGCGGATCCGGCCCGTCAACGGGTCGAACAGTTCCAGGCTTTCGATCTCATCGTCGAACAAGGTCACGCGCAAGGCCAGCTCGGCGCTTTCCGCCGGGAAGATGTCGATGGTCTCGCCGCGCACGCGGAAAACGCCGCGCGTGAACTCGGCATCATTGCGGGTGTATTGCATGGCGACCAGGCGCGCCAGGATCTCGCGCCGCGCGATCTGGTCGCCGCTGCGCAGGATCAGCACCATCGCGTGATAGTCGCCGGGGTTGCCGATACCGTAGATGCACGACACCGTGCCCACGATGATCGTGTCGCGCCGCTCGAGCAGGCTCTTGGTGGCCGACAACCGCATCTGCTCGATGTGTTCGTTGATGGACGAATCCTTTTCAATGAACAGGTCGCGCGTCGGCACATAGGCCTCGGGCTGGTAGTAGTCGTAGTACGAAACGAAATACTCCACCGCGTTCTTCGGAAAGAACTCGCGCATTTCGGCGTAAAGCTGGGCGGCCAGCGTCTTGTTGGGCGCAAGCACCAGCGCCGGACGGCCCATGCGCGCGATGACGTTGGCCATGGTGTAGGTCTTGCCCGACCCTGTCACCCCCAGGAGCGTCTGGAACATGAGGCCGTCTTCGACACCCTGGGTCAGCCCTTCGATGGCCGTGGGCTGGTCCCCCGCTGGCGGATAGGGTTGGTAGAGATGAAACGGGCTGTCAGGGAAATCGACGAATCCCGGACCTGCTGCGGGAGGCCCCGCGCTCGGGTCTATTGCGCTCTTAGGCATGCTAGACTGTTCCAGGGTAAACCCCCCATTATCCACAGCACCTCGTACTGCGTCCACCCACCTCATCAGAGTCCCATGAGCACCCTTTTCGATTCCGTCGAGCTCGCGCCGCGCGACCCCATTCTTGGCCTGAACGAACAATACAACGCGGACACCCGCCCCGGTAAAGTGAACCTGGGCGTGGGCGTGTATTACGATGATCAGGGACGGATCCCGCTCCTGGGCGCAGTGCGCAAGGCCGAAACCGCCCGCATCGAGGCCGCCGCCGCTCGCGGCTACCTGCCGATCGAAGGCATCGCCGGCTACAACGCCGGCGCGCAGGCCCTGCTCTTGGGTAAGGACTCCGCACTTGCCGCCGCCGGCCGCGTGCTGACGACGCAGGCGCTGGGCGGCACGGGCGCCCTGAAGATCGGCGCCGACTTCCTGCGCCAGTTGCTGCCGGGTTCCAAGGTCCTGATCAGCGATCCCAGCTGGGAAAACCACCGCGCCCTCTTCGAGCGCGCCGGCTTTGAAGTCGGCACGTACGCTTACTACGACGCCTCGACCCGCGGTCTGAACTTCGAAGCCATGCTGGCCGACCTGAAGGCCGCGCCTGCCAAGACCGTCGTCGTGCTGCACGCTTGCTGCCACAACCCGACCGGCGCGGATCCCACCGCCGACCAGTGGAAGCAGATCGCCGCCGTCGTGAAGGAAAACAACCTGGTCCCGTTCCTGGACATCGCCTATCAAGGGTTTGGCGACGGCCTGACGGAAGACGCCTCGGTCGTGCGCCTGTTCGCCGACCTGGACATGACCATGTTCATCAGCTCGTCCTTCTCCAAATCGTTCTCGCTGTATGGCGAGCGCGTTGGCGCGCTGACGGTTGTCGCGGGCAGCAAGGACGAAGCCACCCGCGTGCTGAGCCAGCTCAAGCGCGTCATCCGCACCAACTACTCCAACCCGCCCACGCACGGCGGCACGGTTGTCTCCACGGTGCTGAACACGCCCGAGCTGTTCGCCCTCTGGGAAGAAGAACTGGCCGGCATGCGTGACCGCATCCGCCTGATGCGCAAGGAACTGGTCGAAAAGATCAAAGAGCACGGCGGCAAGCAGGATTTCAGCTTCGTGCTGAAGCAGCGCGGCATGTTCTCGTACTCGGGCCTTTCCGCCGCGCAGGTGGACCGCCTGCGTGAAGAACACGGCGTCTACGCCGTGTCCAGCGGCCGCATCTGCGTGGCTGCCCTCAACAGCGGCAACATCGACAAGGTGGCTGCCGCCATCGCGGCAGTGCTGTAAGTCTGCAAGGCGGCGTCACGCCGTCTGTGGCGCCGCCACCAGGCGCCTTCGGTATTGCGAAATGGGACCTGCGGGTCCCGTTTTTGTTGGCGTCCGCCCTCTGCTTGCTTTTTTGCGCTACGTCCCCCAGAATGGCGCTGTATATATGTACAGTCCGCTCATACCGGATCATCGCCATGGCCAGCAAACTCACGGATCGCCAACAACAAATCCTTGACCTCATCAGGCAGACGGTCGCGCGTACCGGCTTCCCGCCCACGCGTGCCGAGATTGCCCAGGCGCTGGGGTTCCGCTCTCCCAACGCCGCAGAAGATCACCTCAAGGCTTTGGCCCGCAAGGGCGCCATTGAGCTCACCGCCGGCGCTTCGCGCGGCATCCGCTTGAAGGACGCCGCGGCGCCCGTTCAATCGTCGCTTCCCATCCCCGCCCTCGCGCAACTTCTGTTGCCGTTGGTTGGTCGCGTTGCGGCTGGTAGCCCGATTCTCGCAGCCGAGCACGTCGAACGTGAAGTCGGCGTAGACCCCAACCTTTTCGCCCAGGCACCCGATTACCTGCTCAAGGTGCGCGGCATGAGCATGCGCGACGCCGGCATCCTCGAAGGCGACCTTCTGGCCGTCAAAAAAACCTCTGAAGCCCGCAATGGCCAGATCGTTGTAGCGCGCCTGGGTGACGACGTCACCGTGAAGCGCCTGCAACGTCAGAACGGCCATATCGAGCTCTTGCCCGAAAACCCCGACTTCGAGACCATCGTGGTCGAGGCTGATCAGGAATTCGCACTGGAAGGCATCGCCGTGGGGCTTATCCGCACCCAGGCGCTACATTAGACTGCGGCCATGGCGGCGCATGGCGGTGAGGCGGTGAGGCGGCTCGATCCTCGGGCTTTCGAAGTGCCAGCCCGCCATTGCAAGCCGTTAGGTCACCCCAAATGAAAAACCCCGCTCACGTCGAGCGGGGTTTTTAGCTTTCGGGCGTCCGTTCCTGCTTTGGACGCCTCAGCTCTGGACGCCCTCTTTCGAGAGCGTCCCTGGCGTTCATGACGCCATCAGTGCTTCATCACCGGATCGGTCGAGCCAGGTTCAGCCGGCTTGGCCACCAGCGGTTCCTTGACGGCGTCTTCCTCGGCCAGCGGCTCCGGCAGACGCTCCAAGGCCAGTTCGAGCACCTTGTCGATCCAACGGACCGGCACGATCTCAAGGTGGTTCTTGACGTTATCCGGGATCTCAGCCAAGTCCTTGACGTTTTCTTCCGGAATCAGAACCGTCTTGATGCCACCACGGTGGGCCGCCAGCAGCTTTTCCTTCAGGCCGCCGATCGGCAACACTTCGCCGCGAAGCGTGATCTCGCCCGTCATGGCGACGTCGGCGCGCACCGGAATGCGCGACAGAGCCGACACCATGGCGGTGGTGATCGCAATACCCGCGGACGGACCGTCCTTGGGCGTCGCGCCTTCCGGCACGTGCACGTGCATGTCG
>DALZRX010000322.1:0-5122 GCA_032015805.1 Achromobacter sp. | reverse complement strand
CTCCAGCACCGTTGACGCGTCGCTGACCAAGGTCTCGGGCCGCCTGGTCAAGGTCTCGTCCTGGTACGACAACGAGTGGGGCTTCTCCAACCGCATGCTCGACACCACCGTCGCGCTGATGTCGGCCAAGTAAGCACACCGCCAGTCCAGAAGGGGACGGATTTGTTTTCCGCCATTGCGGAAAATGGGTTCGTCCCCTTTGTTCGCCTACCGAAGGAATCCAAATATGTCCAAGGTCAAAACTTTGTCCGCGCTGGCCAAGGCCGGCGCCCTGTCCGGCAAGCGTGTGTTCATCCGCGCCGACTTGAATGTTCCGTTCGATGACGCGGGCCGCATCAGCGAAGACACCCGCATCCGCGCCTCGGTGCCCGGCATCCGTCTGGCGCTGGATGCCGGCGCCGCCGTGATGGTCACCTCCCACCTGGGCCGCCCGAAAGAGGGCGTCTTGACCGACGCCGATTCGCTCGCCAAGGTCGGCCAGCGCCTGTCCGAACTGCTGGGCATGCCCGTGCAACTGGTGCGCAATTGGGTTGACGGCGTCCAGGTCGATCACGGTCAGGTCGTGCTGCTGGAAAACTGCCGCGTCAACGTCGGCGAAAAGAAGGATGACGAGGCGCTTGCCAAGAAGATGGCCGCGCTGTGCGACGTGTACGTCAACGACGCTTTCGGCACCGCCCATCGCGCCGAAGCCACCACCCACGGCATCGCGCGCTTTGCCCCGGTGGCCTGCGCCGGTCCGTTGCTGGAAGCCGAACTCGAGGCCCTGGGCCGCGCGCTGCACGAACCCAAGCGTCCGCTGGTCGCCATCGTCGGCGGCTCCAAGGTGTCGACCAAGCTGTCCATCCTGCAGTCGCTGGCTGACAAGGTCGACCAACTCGTCGTCGGCGGCGGCATCGCCAACACCTTCATGCTGGCCGCCGGCCTATCCATTGGCAAGTCGCTGGCCGAACCCGACCAGGTCGAACAGGCCCGCGCCGTCATCGACATCATGCAAAAGCGCGGCGCGGCCGTGCCGATTCCGGTCGACGTGGTGTGCGCCAAGTCGTTCGGCGCCGACGCCGAGGCCACCATCAAGGCGGCCACCGATGTGGCCGACGACGACATGATCCTGGACATCGGCCCCAAGACCGCCGATCAACTGGCCGGCATCCTGAAGCAGGCGGGCACCATCGTCTGGAACGGCCCGGTCGGCGTGTTCGAATTCGACCAGTTCGCCAACGGCACCCAAGTGGTGGCGCGCGCCATCGCCGACTCCCAAGGCTTCTCCATCGCGGGCGGCGGCGACACCCTGGCCGCCATCGCCAAGTACAACATCGGCGAGCAGGTCGGCTACATCTCGACCGGCGGCGGCGCGTTCCTGGAGTTCCTGGAAGGCAAGACGCTGCCCGCCGTGGCGGTGCTGGAAGCGCGCGCGGCAGGCTGATCGCGGTCGGTGTGGGACGCCGGCGCATGCGCACGGTTGTCCCCCCGGGCCAAGGGCCCGCCCGGCGGCTGCTGCCCAACAGCACCGTCTTGATCCGCCGCGCGCCACGTGGGGCGGCCTTGGTGTAGGCTTGGCGTCATTCCGCCCGTTGCGGGAATTTCCTAGCGATCGTCCAGCAGCATCATGAACCTGCGCTTTCTCCCTGGCCTGACCAACTTTCAGGGCATTACCCGCGAGTCGGCGCGCCGCGACGTTACCGCGGGCCTCAGCGTCGCGGCCGTGGCGCTGCCGGTCGGTCTGGCGTATTCCGCCATGATGGGCGTGCCGCCCGTCGCCGGCCTGTGGGCCGCCATCGCTGGCATGCTGGCCTATGCCTTCTTCGGTTCGTCGCGCACCCTGATTGTGGGGCCCGACACCGCCACCTGCACCCTCATTGCTGCAACCCTGACTGGCATGGCGCTGACAACGCCCGAAGATCGCCTGTTGGGCGCGACTGGCATTGCGCTGACCGTGGGGGTGGGCTGCCTCATCGCGCGCGTCCTGCGGCTGGGCGTGCTTGCCAATCTGCTGTCGCGGCCCGTGCTGATCGGCTACATGGCGGGCGTGGCGATCACCCTGGCGATGTCCCAGCTCAGCGGCCTGACCGGCGTGGGGTTGCGCAATAGCGGCCTGATCCATCCCTTCCTTGAACTTTCGCATCGGCTGACAGAAATCCGGCTGCCCACGCTGTTTCTGGGAGTGGCTTCGTGCCTCTTCCTGATCGGAATCAAGCGGTGGCGCCCTACGTGGCCCGGCCCCATCCTGCTCGTGGTCGGCACCTGCGTGCTTTCCAGGCTGTTCAATTTCCCGGCGCTGGGCATCGCGGTGGTGGGCGATGTGCCGGCCGGGTTGCCCGCATTCAGCCTGCCCGTGCGACTGGAAAATGTGGACGGCATCCTGCTGGGCGCGGCCGGTGTGCTGGTCGTCAGCTTTTCCAGCGGCATCGTGACCGCGCGCAGCTTTGCGGCGCGCACGGGCGAGCATGTGGACCCCAACCGCGAGCTGGTGGGGTTCGGCGCAGCCAATGTCGCCGCGGGCCTGTTTCAGGGTTATGTCGTCACGGGCGCGGACTCGCGCACCGCGGTGGGGCTGGTGGCGGGGGGCTCGTCGCCGCTGGTCAGCATCAGCGCCGCCGCCGCGCTGGCGGTCGTGGTGGGCCTGTTGAGCGCGCCGTTGTATTGGCTGCCGCAGTTTGCGCTGTCGGCCATTCTGCTGCTGGCCGCGGCCAGCCTGTTCGATTGGCACGCCTTCATGCGGCTGGCGCGGATTTCCCGGATCGAACTGGCGTTCGGCGTGCTGGCCGCCGTGGGCGTGGTGGGCTTCGGGGTGCTGCAAGGCGTGGCCGTCTCGGTGGGCGCGACGCTGCTCTATGCCATGTATGTGTCCGGCAATCCACGCGATGCGCTGCTGGGGCGGCTGCCAGGTGAAACGGTGCTGGGCAAGCTGCACCTCAATCCGGAAGCCAAGCCGGTGCCGGGCGCCGTGATCTGGCTGTTCGAGTCCTCGGTCTGGTTCTTCAACGCGGACGCCTTTCGCCGGCGCGCCCGCGAGGTCATCGAACAGGCGGGCGACGTGCGCTGGTTCGTGCTGGACGCCGAGGCCATGACCCAGGCCGACGCCGACGCCGTCGAGGCGCTGTATGAGCTGAAGCGCATCCTGGACGAGCGCGGCATCACGCTGCTGGTCGCGGGCGGCCACGGCAAATTCCGCGAAGCGCTGCAGCGCTCGGGCCTGGTCAAGAAGATCGGGCCGGACAGGATCTTTGGCAGCCCGGAGCAGGCGGTGGACGCCATCGAGCGCTGGCGCCAGGGCGGGCCGGCCACGCTGGCCTGACTGTCGGCCCCGGGCGGCCGCTGCTGGGCCGGGCTAGTCGATGATGTGATACCCGCCGTCGATGTACAGCGTCTGCCCTGTCATTAGCCGCGCGGCATCGGTGGCCAGCCAGGCGGTGGCTTCGCCGACGTCGTCGATGGACACCAGGCTGCGCGCCGGCGCCTTGGCCTGTGCGCGGTCCAGCATCGTGTCGAACTCCGCAATGCCGGACGCGGCGCGCGTCTTCAGCGGTCCCGGCGATATCGCATGCACGCGGATGCCCTGCGGTCCAAGTTCGGCAGCCAGGTACCGCGTGGCCGATTCCAGGGCCGCCTTGACCGGCCCCATCATGTTGTAGTGTTCGACCACCATCTGCGAGCCGTAGTAGCTCATGCAGAACAGGGCGCCGCCGTTGCGCATCAGCGGCTCGGCCAGCTTGGCCATGCGGATGAAGGACCAGCACGACACATCCATCGCTTGCAGAAAACCCGCCCGCGAGCAGTCCGTGACACGTCCGTGCAGATCGTCCCGCGGTGCGTAGGCCACGGAGTGCAGCACGAAATCCAGCGAACCCCATTCGTCCGCAACGCGGTTGAAGACGGCTTCCAGCTCGCCGTCGTTCAGCAGGTTCATCGGCATCAGCAATGGCGCACCGACCTGCTGCGCCAGCGGCGCCACGTGCGGCAGGGCCTTGTCGTTCAGGTAGGTGACCGCCAGCTCGGCGCCCATGGCGCGAAACGCCTTGGCGCAGCCCCACGCGATGGAGTCGGCATTTGCGATGCCGGTCACCAGCCCGCGCTTGCCGGCGAGCGGCAGGTGCGCGCTCATTGCTGCCTCACGAGGGCAAGGGTGTGCTGGGCGATGATCAGTTCCTCGTTCGTGCGCACCACGTAGACGCCGATGCGGCTGTCGTCGCTGGAGATGCGGGGGCCGTGGCGGGTGTTGCGCTCGGGATCCAGCTTGATGCCCAGCCAGCCCCAGTGTTCGCTGATCGCCTGGCGGATCTCGGCCGAGTTCTCGCCCACGCCGGCCGTGAAGATGATGCCGTCGATGCCATTCATCGCGCAGCCCAGCCCGGCGACGCCCTCGGCCACGCGCCAGGCGAAGTACTTGAGCGCCAGCTTGGCAGAGGGCGCATTGCTGGCCAGCAGTTCGCGCATGTCGTTGCTGATGCCCGACAGGCCCTTCATGCCGCAGTCGTGATACAGCATGTGCTCGATCTCGTCGTGGCTCATGCCTTGCTCCATCATCCACAGCACCACGCCGGGATCCAGGCGTCCGGGGCGGGTGCCCATCGGCAGGCCTTCCAGCGCCGTGAAGCCCATGGTGCTGTCCACGCTCTTGCCCTGGTGCATGGCGCATGCAGATACGCCGGAACCCAGGTGGGCGGCGACGATCTTGCCCATGGCGATGTCTGGCAGCGCCTGCTTCAGGCGCTGCGCAATGTACTCGTACGACAGGCCATGAAAGCCGTAGCGGCGCACGCCCTCCAGGTACAGGCGTTCGGGCAGCGCGTAACGGTCGGCGACGTCGGAATGGCTGCGATGGAAGGCCGTGTCGAAGCACGCCACCTGCGGAATCCAGGGCCGGCGTTCGCGGATGACGCGGATTGGGGCGAGGTTGTTGGGCTGGTGCAGCGGTGCGAGCGGGGTGAACGTGCCCAGACGGGCCAGGATGTCGTCATCGATCAGCACCGGCTCGGACAGATCAGGTCCGCCATGGACCACGCGGTGGCCGACGGCCAGCGGGGCGCCGCCCAGATGGCCGCTCAGCCAGGTGCCCACCACCTCCTGCGCGTTGGGTACGTCGGGCGCGTGGCTGGGCGCGATGTCGCGTTCCACCAGCGTC
>DALZRX010000321.1:0-5124 GCA_032015805.1 Achromobacter sp. | reverse complement strand
TGCGCGGGGGCTTGCTGCACCGGGGCGCGCTGCGCGGGGGCTTGCTGCGGGGCCGGCGACTGATTACCCGAGTTGGCGCGAGGGGGCAGGATGGCCGCGCCGGGATCCTGTGCCGCAAACGCCGGGGCGGCGCAAGTGAAGGCCAAGCCAAGCGCGAGAAGCAGATTTCCGGATTTGCGTTTGATTCCCGAGGCGCGGGCAACGTTGGTTTGCATGGGTCTGTTTCAAGAGAGGAAAGGGACGCGCTGTTCTTTCTTGAGGGGGAGAGGCGGATGACCCTGACCCCGATTACGGCACGGGCGCCAACTTATCACGCCCGTGCGCGCAAATAATTGCTGTCTTTCGCATAGCTGTATCTATTCGTTAGGCGAAAAACAGAATGCTTCAATCGCTGGGCGAGCGGAGGGGCGGATCGCGGTAATGAGCCGGAGCGCCGCCGCGCTCGTCGCGATATTGAGGCCACAGGCAGCGCGGTGTGCCGGCGTTACGGATTGCGGGGGGCGAGATCAGGCCTTGCGCCGCACGTTCTCTTCATGCAGCAGGCGGACCTGTTCGACGAACTCGGGGACTGGCCCGTCGGTGTCGATGCCGTTGACCACCTCGGAAATGGGCAGGGGGCGCACGGGCGACGGCGGCGCGCCCCATCCGCGCATCCACTCGGCATATTGGGCGGACGAAACGGCGTAGACGATCCGGCCGAGTCCCACCCAGCCATGTGCCGCCGCGCACATCGAACAATGCTCGCCGGATGTGTAGACGGTGCAGGCCGCGCGCTCGGCCTGGGGCACGTTGTTCGCAGCCCAGCGGGCGATCTCGAATTCCGGATGCTGCGTGCGGTCGCCGCTGGAGACGTGGTTATGGTCTTCAAACAGCACCCGGCCATCGCCTGACACCAGCACCGATCCAAACGGCTGGTCTCCGGCGTCTAACGCCTGCCTGGCCAGCTCGACGCATCGCGCCAGGTGCTTCTTGTCCTCTTCGGTAATCACGCGTGATCTCCTTGTAATGAAACGGGCCGGCGCGAACCGGCCCGTGGCCGACATATTGACTACAGCAGCAGCGGCGAAATCTTGCTGCCGTCCACCGACACGCCCGCCATCAGGCCGCCATTGTTCATCACGAAGCCCACGATCGGCTGCTGCGCGGTGTAGGAATCGATGCTGCCATTGACGCCCACGTTCGCCACGGCGACGGTGGCGTCGGCGCCGATGGTCCAGCCACTGCTGGCGCGGAACTTGGCCAGGGCATCGTCCGTCATGAAGAGCAGCACCATCGCCTTGGACTGCGCGCCGGCCTGGATGCCGATGGAGCCGCCGGTGATGGTGTAGTAGCCGGTGTTCTGGCCGCCGACCTGCAGCACACCCGACCCATGCTGCGCACCCACGATGAAGCTGGCGCTCAGCACCGCCGGAAACACCAGCACGCCGCGGGCGCGTTCCACCAATTGCTTGGATTGCGGGGAGGACTCATACAGCTTTGACAACGTGGCCTTCGTGGCAGCGTCCAGTTCGTCGCGCTTTTCCGCGGCGGTGGCCGTCGCGCGCGAGTCTGTCGTGGTGCAGCCCGCAAAAAGAAAACCGGCCATGCCCAGCGTCACGGCGGCCATGGCGGTTCTGCGGAATTTTGAGGTGATATCCAGCATATGAGCTTCCTTATTGTGGGTGACCAGCGATGCACATCAAATTGTCTCCTGGCTGGAGATTACCTCGGCTGGCGCGCGCAGGCGATGGATGTAGACCGTACGTGATAAAAGCGGCACCCCTTCGGTTTAACATCGCCCCATGCTACTCATCATCTTTGTGTGGATCGCGCTGGCCATCGTGGTTGGCTTCATGGCCAGGAACCGCGGCCGCAATGGCCTGGGGTGGACGCTGCTGGCCTGCCTGATCAGTCCGCCCGTTGCGGGCATTTTCCTGAAACGCATCCCCAACCACTCGCCGCTCGCAAGCCAGCCGCTGCTCTCGACGCATGTTGATTGCCTGCATTGCGGCGAACGCATTCTGCGCGAGGCGCGCGTGTGCCGTCATTGTGGCGGTGACGTGACCGAGGCCGGGCTGACGGCGGTGCGCCAGGCGATGCCCGTCGGGTACTGGTTCGATCTTCCTGACCCCGCGTTCAAGCTGATAAGGACTCCGGACCGTGTGGCGCTGGTTAAACCTGCGGCGCCGTGGATCGTGGTGGACGAGTCGCTTGACTCCATCGTCATCGGCAGCCGGTGGCCCGGAAAGCTATGGCGCGTGCGCGTCGAGAAGCAGGGCGATATGTCCGATCTGGTCGCGCAGCCCGGCTATTGGCGCGCCAGTGCGATTGAGCTGGTGGAAGAACTGCCCTTGTCAGCGCTGTTCGGTCCAAAGGGCGAGGCCGTGCTGGAGATCATCGCGAAGATCAACACGCTGACGCGCAACGAGGCACAAGCGCTGGCCGACCACCTGCCGGAGAACGCCTGGTTGGCTTATGGCCGGGCCTGGATGCGGTGGTCGCATCCAGATGGCGATTCTGCGTCCACGGACGAAAACGATTGGCGCGGCACGCTGGCCGCCAGCCGGCGCGGCGACAAGGGCCGCGCGCCGATCCATTCCGGTTTCCTGCTGATTCACAGCCAGTTGCGGCAGCGCGCACAGCAACTTGACGGCGACGGGGCCTTCGTCCTGGTCGAGGAAGACGGCGAGACCGAACAGGTGCTGAACCCGCTGTGGCAACGCGCCTGCGATGCGCTGCTGTTTGCCGCGATGGCGCATGGCGCGCCGCAATACGTGGCCGATGGCGACGCCGTCACGCTGACGCAGGCCTGGACCCGTGCATTCGATGGGGCTGGCCCGCGCGCGTGATTCTCACCACATCCCTTCGTTCAGGATCTTCCGGGCCCGCTTGACGGTGATGACCGCCACCCAACCCGCCAGTATCAAAGCGATCCAGCCGATCATATTGCGCTGCACTTTGCGCGAGTAGTTCCAGTCGTGGACCTGCTTGGCGTCAACCAGCGTTTCACCGTCTTTGCGCACGCCATAGACCCGCACCGGAATGGCCATGTTGTATTGGAGCGCGATCTCGCTGTCAGTGAGCTGTTCGGCGGTTTCGGTCACCGCGAACTCGACGTGATCACCCTCGGTGTATTGAATCTGTCCGGTTGCGCCGTGGAATTTGAACACCATGTACGGATAGTTGCCCGAATACACGCAGGGCACGGGAAACGACTGCCACCATCCTCGAATCTTGGCGCGGCCTTCGCAGGTAGTCACCTTGTCCAAGCGAAGCTGGATCTGGTTCAGCTTCGCGGGGTCATAGGGCAGGCGGATGTCCTTGGCCGTGCTGAAACAATAAATGGCGATGCCGATGAGTACGAGTGCGGCAATCGCAGGAATGCGGCAAGGCTTGAAGGCGCGTTTCCAGTCAGCCAGTTCACTGCGCATGCCGGCTGACTCGGAAACGATGGCGGCGGTTGCGTGGGCCTGCAGCAGTTTTCATGGGGCGCGCTTCTGGATTTGCGAGCGCGTATCTTAAAACAAGCCCTGGTCGCGACGCGCGCCTACTTCGGATCGCAGTGATTCCGGAACGCCTTTTCGCCCGCGTCGGACACCTCCACCCATTTTTGGTCTGGCGGCGCATCCGCCACATAGCTGTCGTGCCAGTTCCACCACTTGTACGGCGGCGTTTGCGGATAGCCTTCCGGCGATTCCTCCCAGCTCTCCTGCCGACCGAGCGGCGTGATGTCCAGGTAGTTCCAGGTACCGCCCATCTGCTCGTCGCCGCGATTGTTCAGGAAATACGTGCGGTAGATGCGGTCGCCGTCTCGGAAGAACACATTCGTGCCGTGCCATTCTTCCACGCCGAAGTCCTTGTCGAAACTGTCGGTCAGGGTGAACCACGGCATCGTCCAGCCCATTCGGGCTTTCACCCGTTCGATATCGGCCTGGGGCGCGCGCGATACGAAAACCAGTGTCGTGTCGCGCGCATTCAAGTGCGCCGGATGGGCGACCTGATCCGCCACCATCGAGCAACCCCGGCAGGCGTGGTCCGGCCAGCCGAACACGCCCGGTTCGTGAAACGCCCGATAGACGATGAGCTGCCGCCGGCCGTCAAACAGGTCGCGCAGCGTGGCCTTGCCGGCCTGGCCTTCAAAGACATACTCCTTGTCGACGGCTGCCCAGGGCATGCGGCGGCGCTCGGCCGCCAGTGCGTCACGGGCGCGGGTATTGGCCTTTTCCTTGATCAGCAGTTGTTGGCGGGCGGCTTCCCAGTCTTCGGCAGAAACGACGGGGGGCGTGTGCATGGCGGGCCGGGCGCCATCGCCGGGTGATGTGGGGGGCGTGGTCATGGCTTGATCCTCCTGGTTTTCGATCCCGTGGATGCAGCGTGGCGACGCGGGACGTGGGAACAGTGTGGCACCGGGAGGCGGCGGGCAGGGGTAACAAATGTGGCGCGAAAGTG
The DNA here is from genome assembly GCA_032015805.1 of Achromobacter sp. Lineage (GTDB taxonomy): Bacteria > Pseudomonadota > Gammaproteobacteria > Burkholderiales > Burkholderiaceae_B > Achromobacter. The sequence continues at coordinate 696 of DALZRX010000321.1, read as the reverse complement.
CGTCCAGCGCATCAAGCGTGTCGTGCGAGTGAACCGGGCCAGCGCGTCAGACTGGGATCAGCGCGGCTTCGCGTGGCGCCGCATGCGACGTCCACCCGCGCAGGCTCTCGCGCAGCAGCGATACAGCGGCCTGGCCGCTTTCGCTCAGCCGATGCGCGGCGTACAGGCCGAACTGCGCGCTCAACGGCAGCGCGCCTTCGTCCCCAATCGAAATCACGCGCATGGTGTCGGGCCGCAGGCACTCGGTCGTCAGCAGGGCAACGCCCAGGCCGTTTTCGACGGCCGCGATCGTGGCGCCCACGTTGTGGCTGGTCAGCGAAACCCGGAAATCGCGCCCCGACGCCGTCAACGCATCGAACGCCAGCCGGCGCCACGAGCAAGGTTCGGCGTACACGATCACGTCCAGCGGTTGGTCCGGGTCCAGGATTTCGTCGATGCCGCATGCCCAATGCAGATCCACGGTCCACGTCTCGATGGGCTCGTCGGCGAACCCCGCGCAGGCGCCCACTGCTACATCCAGCGTGCCATCCTGCCAGCGTGCGGCCAGCCGCTCGCCGTCGTCTATCACGACATCCAGATGCAGATTGGGACACGAGCGCCGCAGCCGTCCCAGCGCCGCCGGCAACGCCGCCACCGCCACGTCCTCGGACAGCCCGATACGCACGCTACCTGCCACCGCGCGCTCGCGCAGCCGCG
>DALZRX010000320.1:0-5141 GCA_032015805.1 Achromobacter sp. | reverse complement strand
ACCGCGTCGCGTAGGCCAGGTCCGCAAGAAGGCAGGTCCAGGACGAAACCTCCGGCCCCCCAGCGCGGCACGCGTTGCAGGTGTAGGATGCCGGGCCCGTAGCCAAACCCGCTCCCATGGACAAACTCGCCAGGAACATCCTTTTCAAGACCTATTGGAACGCCGGCGGCTGGACCGATCCGGCGCATCGGCACACCGCCCCCGAAGACTTCGCGTATGCCAGATCCAAGGGGCTGATGTTCGACCCCGCCAGCCTGTCGCACGACGACTGCCTGGCAGACGTGCTGGCGCTGCGCGACCGCATTCCGGCGGCCTTGCCCGCCCGCGCCTTCCTGTGCAGCCTCTCCAGCCGACGGCTCCACTGGCGGTCAAGCCTTGCATCACACCAGATCGCCCAGCAATTGGCCCCCCACGCCTACGCCCCCATCATGGTTGGGCAGAGCCTTGGCTCCGACGGCAGCGTCACGCACGTAAGTCACGCCTGCGGCCGCTGCCGCGACGCGGGCGACGGCGTGATCGCCAAGGCGTCCTACACCGACATCGATCTGAACGTCTTGAATTTCGAACGGATCAAGTGGGGCGGCGTGCGTCACGGCGTGCTGGAATACGCGTGGTTCGACCTGCGCCAACTGGCGGCCGCTGACATTCCCGACCCCACGCAGGACGACATCGCACTGTTCAAGCAGATCCTGGAAGCCGCCGCGGGTTGCGATGCAAACGACGGACCCGGTGCACTGGAGCAGAAGCTCAAGTCGGTCATCGCGTCTTCCAAGGCGGAACGTCAGGCGCTGATCGACATCCTGGCTTGCGCGGGCGTGCTGCGGCCCCTGTCGTTCGATCGTCCGGTAAACGGACGCAGCGATTGGCGATACGCGGGCGCCTGGCGCGGCGCGGACCGCTATTGCGAAGCGAGTGTGGCGCGCTGGTTCGCAGACTATCTGTAGCGCGGATCGCGCCGCAGACCAGAGCGCGCCGCCCACGCGCCGGAAACGCCGGGGCGGTCAGGCGCCCGCGGCAGCTTCCTTGTCCAGGCGCTTGATGAACACCTGCAACTCCTTGACGACCTGCTGATCCCCCCGGGCCTGGGCCGCTTGCAGCCCCGACTCCCAGGCGGCGCGCGCGCCGGGCTTGTCGCCCAGTCCGAGGCAGGCCTTGCCGAGCCATTTCCAGGCCACGGAATACGTGGGGTCGAAGGCCAGCGCAGCGCGCAGATGGGTTGCCGCTTCGGAAAAGCTGCCCTGCTCCGCATAGGCCTTGCCCAGCGAATACCGCAGCAGCAGGTTGTCGGTGCCCTTGGCCAGCATCGCCTCCAGTCGCTCTGTCATTCCTTCCATCAGGGGCTCCTTCCGTCTTGGCGGTATCGCCAAACCCGCATCATAGGACGGCCATGGCCATGCGGCAGGAAATCCCCCACGCCCTGCTGCGGCGCTACACTCGCAAATCAGCCCCCCGCGCCGGCGCCGCCGTGCGCGGACGCACGAATCCAGGAGCCCGCATGAGCACGATCCACGATTTCTCCGCCCGCGCCATCGACGGCACGGAACAGTCCCTAGCCATGTATCGCGGCCGTGTGCTGCTTGTGGTGAACGTTGCATCCAAATGCGGATTCACGCCGCAATATGCCGGGCTGGAGGAACTCTACCGGTCGTTCCACGACGACGGGCTGACCGTGCTGGGTTTTCCGTGCGATCAGTTCGGCCACCAGGAACCCGGGGACGAAGCCGAAATCCGCAACTTCTGCAGCACGCAATACGACATCACCTTCCCGCTATTCGCCAAGATCGACGTCAACGGCACCAACGCCCATCCGATGTACCAATGGCTCAAGGGCGAGAAGCCCGGCGTCTTTGGCACCGAAGGCATCAAGTGGAATTTCACCAAGTTCCTGGTGGGGCGCGACGGGCGCGTCATCAAGCGCTATGCGCCGACCGACACGCCGGCCAGCCTGCGCGAAGACATCGCCCAGGCCTTGTCGGCGCCCGTCTAACGCAGCGGAGGCAGCCGCCGGCGCACCGTGTGCGCCTTGACGATGGCGGTATTGGTCTCGGCAAACTCGGTCACGCGCTCCAGGATCCCGTCCAGGTGCGTGATGGACCTGAGCACCATGCGGGCGATGAAGCAATCATCGCCCGTCACCTTGTCGCACTCCACGAATTCCGGGATTTCCTGGATCAGCCCCTCGACGTGGCGCAACTGCCCGGGCAGCGGGCGGATGCGCACAATGGCTTCCAGCGTATAGCCCAGCGCCACCGGATCCACATCCAGCGTGTACGCGCGAATCACGCCTGACTCTTCAAGCCGCCGCATGCGGTCCGCCACGCTCGGCGCGGACATGCCGACTTGCCGCGCCAGATCGGCGGTTGTGGTGCGGGCATTGGCCGAGAGCATCTCTACGAGGCGGCGATCGATCCCATCCAGAACCGGACTTTCATTTTTTAGGTCGTTCTGCATAAATTCCACCCAAAGCAAGGTTGAATCGCGAAAGTGCCACGGCAAGATCATATAAGCAGATTGAACCGCCTGGGATAATTTCTCCATCGAATCCCTGGCCAGACGGCCTCCCGGAGAACCATCATGATCCCCTCGACCGAACGCACGGGCTTGGCGCAAATGGCGGCAGCCATGACCCTGTCGGGCACGCTTGGCGTGTTCGTTCTGGAATCCGGGCAAAGCGCCTGGAACGTCGTCTTCTTCCGCTGCGTGTTTGGCGCCCTGTCGCTGTTTCTCTACTGCTGGGCGCGCGGCCTGCTCAAGCCCGGCCTCTTCACCGCAAAGACGTTGGCCCTGGCGCTGATTGCCGGCGCGGCCCTCGTGCTGAACTGGGTGCTGCTGTTCTCGGCCTATCGCCTTGCCTCCATCTCGCTGGCCACCGCGGTCTACAACGTACAGCCCTTTTTCCTGATTGGCCTTGGCGTGCTGTTCCTGGGCGAGCGCCCCACGCGCGGCAAGGTCGCGTGGTCGTTGGTGGCCTTTGCTGGCCTGCTGCTGGTGCTGCGCCTGGGCGATGCGGGCACGGCCGGCGACGGCGCATATCTGTCCGGCCTGATGCTGGGGCTGGGCGCGGCCGCGCTGTACGGGATCACCGCCATCATCGTGAAGCGCCTGAAGGGCATCCCGCCGCAGGTGCTGGCGCTTGTGCAGGTGACGCTGGGCGCGTTCATGCTGCTGCCGATGGCCGACTTCAATGCGTTGCCCGCCCAGCCCGTGCAATGGGGCTACCTGGTCGCGCTAGGCCTCATCCACACATGCCTGATGTACATCCTGATGTACTCGGCCATCCAGAAGCTGCCCACCACGTCCACCGCCGCGCTCAGCTTCATCTACCCCGCGGTCGCCATCCTGCTGGACTTCGTGGTCTATGGCCATCGCATGGATGTGACCCAGGTGGCCGGCGTGGCACTGATTTTCCTGGCCGCCGCCGCCGTCAGCCTGAACTGGACCTGGCGCCTGCCGCGCAGCCCGAGAACCGGCGCGGTCTGAGGACGCGGCACCCGGGGCCCTGCGGGCAAACCCGCACCCGGTCCCCGGTTATTCAGGCGCGCGTCCGGCCTGCGCCGCTATCATGGCCCTTCCATCCGCGGGCGTCTGCCCGCGGCGCCATGACGAACAGGACGCCCAATGATCGATCTCTATTACTGGACTACCCCAAACGGTCACAAGATCACGCTGTTCCTTGAAGAAACTGGCCTGCCCTACAAGATCCACCCGGTGAACATCGGCCGTGGCGACCAGTTCAAACCTGAATTCCTGGCAATCGCACCGAACAATCGCATTCCTGCCATCGTGGACCAGTCGCCGGCCGACGGCGGCGCGCCGATCTCGCTGTTCGAGTCCGGCGCCATCCTGCAGTACCTCGCCGAAAAAACCGGCAAATTCCTGCCCGCCGACGTGCGCGGCCGCGCCGAAGTGTCGCAATGGCTCTTTTGGCAGATGGGCGGCCTGGGTCCCATGGCGGGCCAGAACCATCACTTCTCGGGCTACGCGCAGGAACGCATCACCTATGCCATCGAGCGCTACGTCAAGGAAACCAACCGCCTGTACGGCGTGCTGAACAAGCGCCTGGCCGACCGCGAGTTCGTGGCGGGCGAGTACTCCATCGCGGACATGGCGGCCTATCCGTGGATCGTCCCGCACGCCAAGCAAGGCCAGGATCTGAACGAATTCCCGCACCTGAAGCGCTGGTTCGACGCCATCCACGCGCGTCCGGCCACGCAACGGGCCTACGCGTTGGCCGACACGATCAACACCGCGCCCTCGGTCGGCGACGAAGAGTCGCGCCGCATCCTCTTTGGCCAGACCGCGCAAAACGTCGCCCGCTGACCAGGAAGGCACGAGCCATGACTGAACCGCAACGCGTCTTTCGCCGCGCGCAAGTGGCCGATCTGCCCGCCATCGTGGCCATGCTGGCCGACGATGATCTGGGCGCCGGCCGCGAGGACGCCTCCATTCCGCTGAACCCGCGCTATGTCGCGGCATTCGAAGCCATCCAGCGCGATTCCAACCAATTCCTGGCCGTGGTTGAGCAGGATTCACAACTGGTGGGCTGTTTGCAGTTATCGTTCATACCCGGCCTGTCGCGGCTGGGCCTGTGGCGGGGCCAGATCGAAAGCGTGCGCATCGCTTCGGCATTCCGCGGCGCGGGTCTGGGCCGCGCCATGTTCGAATGGGCCATCGAACAGTGCCGCAGCCAAGGCTGCGAGCTGGTCCAGCTCACCACCGATCGCGCGCGCCCCGATGCGCGCCGGTTTTATGAAAGCCTGGGTTTCAAGGCCAGCCACGACGGCATGAAGCTCAGCCTGTAACGACTGATTCTGTTTTGAAAGGAGCGCCCTATGCCTCTGCATGGCGAATATAAAGTCCCCGGCGGCAAACTGGTCGTCGCGGATCTGGAAGTGCGCGACGGCCGCCTGGCCGACGTGCGCATCAGCGGCGACTTTTTTCTTGAACCGCCCGAAGCCCTGGAAGCCATCAATCGCGGCCTGAACGGCATGCCCGCCGACGCGGGCGAACTTGAGCTGGCGGTGGCCGTGCAGTCGGCCCTGCCGCCCAACGCCGAAATGTTCGGCTTCTCGGCCGAGGCCATTGCCGTGGTGCTGCGGAGGGCGCTGGCATGACCCGCACCGACTGGAACGACTACGACT
>DALZRX010000319.1:3689-5148 GCA_032015805.1 Achromobacter sp. | reverse complement strand
GACCACGGCGCCTTCCAGGCCCACGTACTTGTGCCAGAAGGCGGTCACGCCGGCTTCGACAGCGACGCGCGGCAGACCCTTGGGCAGCACGGATTGCTTCCAGGCGGCGTCCTGCTTGTCGAAGACGTCGGTGCTGGGCATGGAGACCACGCGCACGGCGATGCCTTCCTTGGCAAGCTGCGCCTGGGCGTCCAGGGCGATGGCGACTTCAGAGCCGGTGGCGATGATGACGGCGCGGGCGCCTTCGGCGTCGCGCAGCACATAGCCGCCGCGGGCAATGGCGTCCACGGTGGCCGCGTCGCGCTGGACGAAGGGCAGGTTCTGGCGGGACAGCAGCAGGGCCGTCGGGCCGCCGTCATGCACGTCCATGCCGATGCTGGTCGGACGCGTCACGGCGGCGTTCCAGGCCACGGCGGTCTCGGTGGTATCGCAAGGGCGCCACAGCGACAGGTTGGGGATGAGGCGCAGGCTGGCCGCGTGTTCGATGGACTGGTGGGTCGGGCCGTCTTCGCCCAGGCCGATGGAGTCGTGCGTGAACACGTGGACGACGCGCTGCTTCATCAGCGCAGCCATGCGGATGGCATTGCGCGAGTAGTCCGAGAACGTCAGGAACGTGCCGCCGAACGGCAGGTAGCCGCCGTGCAGCGCGATGCCGTTCATGACGGCGGCCATGCCGAATTCGCGCACGCCATAGTTGATGTGGCGGCCAAACTGGATGCCTTGGCCGCCCGCGCGCACGGCGCCGACGCCCTTCCAGTCGGTAAAGTTGGAACCGGTCAGGTCGGCCGAGCCACCCAGCATTTCGGGCAGCAGCGGCGCCAGCGCGGCGATCGCGAACTGCGAGGCCTTGCGGGTGGCGACGGTTTCGCCCTTTTCGAGCGTGGCGTTCAGGAAGGCCTTGAACTGATCGGCGTAGCCGGCGGGCATCTCGCCCTTCATGCGGCGCGTGAACTCGGCGGCCTCGGCGGGGAATTCGGCGGCGTAGGCGTCGAAACGCGACTGCCATTCGGCCTGGGTTTCGGCGCCCTGCTTGCGGCCGTCCCAGCCGTCGTACACCTCTTGCGGAATCTGGAAGGGTTCGGACGACCAGCCCAGCGCGGTGCGCGTGGCGGCGATCTCATCCTTGCCCAGCGGGGCGCCGTGCACGTTGTGCGTGCCGGCCATGTTGGGCGAACCCTTGCCGATCACGGTGCGGCAGACGATCAGCGAGGGCTTTTCGGATTGCGAACGCGCGGCCTTGATGGCGGCGTCCACGGCGGCGACGTCGTGGCCGTCCACGCCGCGGATGACGTTCCAGCCGTAGCCTTCGAAGCGCTTGGCGGTGTCGTCGGCGAACCAGTGCTCGACGTGGCCGTCGATGGAGATGCCGTTGTCGTCATACAGCACGACCAGCTTGCTCAGCTTCAGCGTGCCGGCCAGCGAGCACACTTCGTGCGAGATGCCTTCCATCAGGCAGCCG
>DALZRX010000319.1:0-3679 GCA_032015805.1 Achromobacter sp. | reverse complement strand
TCCGCCAAGGCAAGTTTAGGGGCGGTCGGATTGCTCATTCGGAAGGCTCTTTGAAACTGGCGCGCCTAGAGAAGAAATAGGGCCAGTTGAGTAGGTTGCGAAGCAGGTGATTTTAGCATCAGGGGATTTCCCGGAGGCCATCGGCCGGATGCCCTATGTAATCGCGCGTTTCCAAGGGAATCGGCAGGCAATGGTAGGCTACGCGTACTTGTCGGTCCTCCCACCTTTTCCATCCCGCACTCCCATGCCTGCCCCCCGTTTCTATTGCGACGCCGCGCTGGCCGCCGGCGCCCGCATCGCCCTGCCGGAAGCCCTAGCCCATCACGCCCTGCGTGTACTGCGGCTGCGCAATGGCGAGGCCATGACGCTGTTCAATGGCCAGGGCGGGGAGTATCCCGCGGTGCTGGAAATCGACGGCAAGGCCGGCTTTGCCCAGTTGGGTGAATTCAATTCCCGCGAAGCGGAATTGGGCGGACGCGTCACGCTGGCCCAGGGTCTGCCTTCGGGCGACAAGATGGATTGGGTCGTGGAAAAGGCGGTGGAACTGGGCGCGGCCAGGGTCAGCCCCATCGCCGCGCAACGCAGCGTCCTGCAGTTGTCGGGCGCCCGGCTGGAAAAGCGCGTGGCGCACTGGCAGCGCATCGCGCAATCGGCCGCGGAACAATGCGGCCGCAACCGCCTGATGGCTGTCGATGCACCGCTATCGCTGGAAGATTGGCTGGCCCAACCTGCCGACGGGCTACGCGTGCTCTGCCACCCCGAGGCCGATTCGGATCTGGCCGGACTGGTTCGCAGCCTGCCGGACGGGCAAGGCATCACCCTGCTGGTGGGCCCGGAAGGCGGCTGGTCGGACAAGGAATTGGAAGCGGCCCGCAAGGCAGGCGTGCAGGCCGTGCGCTTCGGACCCCGGGTGCTGCGTACCGAAACGGCCGGACTGGCGCTGCTGTCGGCCGTGAGCGCGCTGCGCGCTTGGTAAGTCAGTCGTTTTCGCCGTAGGGCGCCGCGGCCACGCCGGGCTCCGGATCGGGATGCTTGCCGGCGTGCTCGATGACATAGGCAAACACACGGCCGTTTTCGTGCGCGAAATCCGCTGCATCGGAGCAGACCGTTTCAATGCGGCCGGCGTCTTCTTCAAGCGCCGGATCGCCGGAATGCAGGCGATACAGCCAAAGCACCACGCCGGACTTGTGATCCAGCACCGTGTCGCACAGGCAATCGTAGAGGGCGTCGAGATTGCCGCCGAAGTATTCGGGGAAATCCACCGCCTTGACGATGGCGCGCAATACCGCCGAGCGGCTGCGGCAGGGGTCGCAATTGGCTACAAACAGGGAGAGGCCAAGTTCGTGCGCCGCGTCCACGACGGCCTTCTTGTCCAGCCCGTCGTGAGCCAGCGCTCCGCCGCGCATGAGCTGCCGCTGCAAAGTAGATTGGCCATTGCGCGTCATGCCTGTGCCTCCCTGAAAAAGGCGATCACTTCGTCGTTACGCTGCATCGTATCGGCATAACCCAGTTCGATCAATCGCTTGGTGTAGCCGGCTTCGAACAGGAGGTAGGACATCAGCGCCCCTCCCCCCGGACGGTGTGGATCGGACGATACACCGAGTACGCGGAAAAGCGCACGCGCCTGTGTCGGCATGTCTTGCAAATGCTCAAGCGCCATGAGATCCAGCGACTGGCTGGGCGTGATCGTCAGGACTTCTATGCGGCGGACCGTGGGCGGCGCACCATTCGGCCCCGCGTGTTCCATCAGGTAATTGATGCGTTCCAGGCGTTCCACGTCCGCCGACAGGCCGTCCAGGAAAATGCTCGACAACGCGTGCCCGCCGACCTGCGCCAAGGACGGATAGGGAGGCGAATCCTCGCGGTTTTCGGGATGGGTGTCATCGCGGTATCCCGTGCCGATCACCATTACGCGATGCGCGCCCAGGTGGATCGCGGGGCTGATGGGAGCAAGCTGGCGCATCGAGCCGTCGCCGCACCATTCACCCTTGCCGTGCACCTGCACCTGGCGCGCGGGAAACACAAAGGGAATCGCGGACGACGCCATCAGGTGTTCAATGCCGATGGGCGTGGGTATCGCCAGCCGCAGATAGCGATGCCAGGGTTCGATCGGGGTGTGCGCCTGGTAGAACGTCAGGTGCTCGCCGCTGGTGTAGCCCGACGCGGTGATGGCCAGCGCGGACAGCGAACCGCTTTCCAGGTTGGAACGCAGATTGCTGAAGTCCAGCACGCGCTCCAGCAGCGCCTGCATCGGCGCATTGTCCAGGAGGGAGTGCGGACGCTTGCGCGTCAGGCCGGAGTACATCCAGCCCAGCGACAAAAGGCCCAGCCAGCGCACGCCGGTGCGGATGAGGCCGGGCGCATCGGCCCGGTAGATCATGTCGGTGTTCAGCGACGACCAGAGGCGGCGGATGCGCCGCACGCCCAGGTGAGGCCGGTCGGCACGGCAGGCCAGCGCGGCGGCGTTGATGGCCCCGGCCGACGTGCCGCAGATGATGTCGAAGGGATTCTGGAAGCGGGAATGCCAGTCGGGGTCCAGCAGTTCCATGATGGCGCTGAGCACGCCCACCTGATAAGCGGCGCGCGCGCCGCCCCCTGTCAGGACCAGGCCGGTGGGCGTGCGTGGGCACGCCCTGCCGGCCGGCGTCACTTCAACGCGGCGTATTGACATCGACCACCGTCATCGCGGTCATGTTGACGATGCGGCGCACGGTGGAGCTGGAGGTCAGGATGTGCACGGGGGCATTGGCGCCGAGCAGGAACGGACCCACGGCCACATTGCCGCCGGCCGCCGTCTTGAGCAGGTTGTAGGCGATGTTGCCCGAGTCCACGTTCGGGCAGACCAGCAGGTTGGCTTCGCCCTTGAGCGTCGATGACGGCAGGATGCGCATGCGCAGCGCCTCGTCCAATGCGCAATCGCCGTGCATTTCGCCGTCGATTTCCAGCTCGGGGTCCATCTGGCGCACCAGTTCAAGGGCGCGGCGCATCTTGGCGCCCGACGCCGAGCTGCCCGAGCCGAAATTGGAGCGCGACAGCAGCGCGGCCTTGGGCGCCAGGTACATGCGGCGCATCTCGCGCGCGGCGGCCACGGTGAATTCAGCGATCTGCTCGGCGGTGGGCTCGTCGTTCACGTGCGTGTCCACCAGCACCACCGTGCGCTCGTTGAGCAACAGGATGTTCATGGCGGCATACACGTTGTGGCCCGGACGGCGGCCGATCACTTCATCGACGAAACGCAGGTGGTCGTGGTAGGCCCCGACGGACCCGCATACCATGCCGTCCGCGTCGCCCAGGTGCACCATCATCGCGCCGATGAGCGTCATGCGGCGGCGCATTTCCACGCGCGCCATTTCCTTGGTGATGCCACGGCGGCACATGCGTTCCCAGTAGGTGGTCCAGTACTGGTGGAAGCGTTCGTCGTATTCGGGGTTGGTGACTTCGACGTCCTCGCCCAGGCGCAGGCGCAGGCCCAGCTTTTCGATGCGGGTCAGGAGCACCGACGGGCGGCCGACCAGGATCGGACGGGCCAGACCTTCGTCCACCACGACCTGCACGGCGCGCAGCACGCGCTCGTCCTCGCCTTCCGCAAACACGATGCGCGCCGGACCGCCTTCGCGCACGATTCGCTTGGCGGCCGAGAACAGCGGCTTCATGAACGCGCCCGAGTGGTACACGAACT
>DALZRX010000318.1:0-5154 GCA_032015805.1 Achromobacter sp. | reverse complement strand
CTGCACCAGGTTGCGCACGAACTTCTTGTGCCAGCGGGCCACCAGCGGCGCGCCCAGTTCTTGTTCAAGCGCGCGAATCTGCTGCGCCACCGCGCCATGCGTGAGGCCGAGCCGCCGCGCGGCCTCGGCCATGGAGCCGTGGCGCGCCACGGCGACGAGTGTCTGAAGGAAATCGGTGTTCATGATGATAGATATTCTATCGTTTGATCGTAATCCAGCTCGCCCAACCCTGCCTGCGCCCGGTCCACAATCCGGCCAGGAGACAACTATGAAAAGCAAGCTGTTCGTCCCGGCATCGCGTCCGGAACTGTTCGATAAGGCCATGGCCAGCGCCGCCGACGCGATTTCCTTCGACCTCGAGGACGCCGTCGCACCGGAACGCAAGGCCGAGGCGCGCGCCATTCTCGCCGACTGGCTGGGCAAGCAATCGGGTGCCACGCATGCCAAGAAAATTATCGTCCGCATCAATGCTTCCGATACTCCCTATTACGCCGACGACCTCGCCGTCCTGGGCCGCGTGCCGTTCGACATCCTGAACGTGCCGAAGACCCAGGATGCCGCCTCGGTGCAGGACGCCGTCACGCGCGCCAGCGACGCCGGCTTCACGGGCACTTTCCTCGTCAATATCGAAACGCCGCAGGCACTGGCTCGCGCGGCCGAACTGGCCGCCGCCCATGACCGCGTGTGCGGCCTGCAATTGGGTCTGGCCGACCTGTTCGAGCCGCTGGGCATCGCACGTTATGCGCCCGAAACGCTGCGTCCCATCCTGCTCGCCGTGCGCCTGGCCGCCGGCGCTTCGGGCAAGTTCGCGCTCGACGCCGCCTACGCCCGCGTGAAGGACGCCGAGGGCTTTCGCGCCGAAGCGCGCCTGGCGCGATCGCTGGGTTTCCTGGGCAAGTCGTGCATCCACCCGAGCCAGATCGCCATTGCGAACGAAGCTTTCGGCTTCTCGGCCGACGAGATCGAACAGGCCCGCCGCGTGGTTGCCGCCAGCCGCGAGAACGCCGGGATGGGCGCTTTTTTGCTGGACGGCCGCATGATCGACGCGCCCTTCGTGCGCCGCGCCGAAGAGGTGCTGCTGGCCGCCGGCGGCGCCTGATTCGCATCGCCGCCCCCTTTCACATCCGCAAGACCAAGCAGACCGCATGACGCAAATCTCCTCCCCCCTGCCCCTGTCCGGCGTCAAAGTGCTGGACCTGAGCGCCTACATCGCCGGCCCCTACGGCTGCGCGCTGCTGGGCGACATGGGTGCCGAAGTGATCAAGATCGAGCCGCCCGAGGGCGACAATCTGCGCAAGTACCCTTCGACCCTCGCCAGCGAGAGCCGCGCCTTTCTCGGCATCAACCGCAACAAGCGCGGCCTGTGCCTGAACCTGAAGGACGAGGCCGGATACGAAGTGCTCACGCGCCTGGTGCGCGAGGCCGACGTGCTGGTCCACAACTTTCGTCCGGGCGTGCCTGAGCGTCTGCGCATCGACTTCGCCACGCTGGCCACGATCAATCCGCGGCTGGTGTATTGCGCCATGACGGGCTACGGCGCGGCCGGTCCCATGGCGGGTCACGCCGGCTACGATCAGGTGCTGCAGTCCATGACGGGCATGTGCGCCTCGCAAGGCAAGGCCGACGGCCCGCCCGAGATTCTCTATGGTTCGGTGGTCGACTATTACGGCGCCGCCCTGATCTCCAACAGCGTGGCCGCCGCGCTGTATCAGCGCGAGAAAACCGGCCGTGGGCAGGCCATCGAGGTGTCGCTGCTGGGCAGCGCGCTGGCCATGCAGTCGGCACGCCTGGTGTGGGCGGAAGGCGAGCCGCGCGCCATCGAGCGCGACATGCGTTCGGGCGGCATCACCGGCATCCACCCCACCCGCGAAGGCCATCTGTACATTTCTGCCAACACGCCGCACTTCTGGCGTTCGCTGTGCGGCCATCTGGGCCTCGCGGAATTGGCGGACCACCCTGACTACGATACTGTCAAGAAACGCGCGGCCCAGGCTGACGTGCTGATCCCGCGGGTGCGCGAAGCGCTGGCCCGGCGCAGCGCCGCCGAATGGGCCGGACTGTTCGGCCAGAGCGTGCCGTGCGCCGTGGTCAATCGCGTCGAGGACATGTTCGATCATCCGCAGGTCGAGGCCATGGGGTTCATGCAGCCCCTGTCCAGCCCGACGGCGGGCAACTACCTCGGGCTTGCCCAATGGGCGCATTTTGCGCCCGACGGCACGGTGCACGACACCGCCGCCCCGGCCCGCATGGGCGCCCCGTCGCTGGGCGAACACAGCCGGGAAATCCTGGCCGGCCTGGGCTACGGCGAGCAGGACATCGACACCCTGCTGAGCACGGAAGCGGTGCGCTGAGCGCGCCGTCGCAATAAGAAAGGACGCCAGCGGCCCAGCCGCTGGCCTGAAGAACAAAACGCGCCATCGATAACGCGGCGCGAGGAGACATGGCGATGAGCCAGCAGCGATACCACCAGCGGCCCGCCGGGTCGAACTGGGGCGATTTTGGCGACGACGACCAGCTCGGCACGCTCAACTTTCTTGACGCGTCCGCACGCCTGGCAGCGATCGCCGAGGTGCGCGAAGGCGTTTCGTTTTCGCTGAGCCTGCCCCTGACCGTGCCGCGCGCGCCGGTGCTGAACCCGCGCCGCAAGGGCCCGGTGATCCGCCCGGCCGAAAAGAACGGCGTGCCCGTCTACCGCTACCCGCTGGCGACCGACGTGCCCGGCGCGACCGACGTGGTCAGCGACGACAGCGTCACGATCTCGCCGCAATACTCGACGCAATGGGATGCGCTCGGCCACGTGGGCTCGCTCTACGATGCCCAGGGCAACGGCGATGCCCGGCCCACCGGCTACAACGGCTTCACCGTGAGCGAACCCGCCACCGAAGGCTTCACCGGCACCCGCGACCTGTCGATCGCGCCGATGGCGCGCCACGGCATCCAGGGCCGCGGCGTGATGGTGGACCTGCGCGCCCACTTTGGCGACGAACAGCGCAAGATCGGCCTGGCCGACCTGCAGCGCGTGATGCAGGCCGACGGCGTGGCGGTGCGACCCGGCGATGTGCTGTGCCTGCACACCGGCCTGGCGGACCTTGCCCTGACCCTGCCCGACGACGAACAGCATCGCCTCAAGACGAGCTGCTGCGTGCTTGACGGCGACGATCCCGAACTGCTGGCCTGGATCAAGGACAGCCGCATCGCGGCCATCGCCGCCGACAATCACGCAGTTGAATTGCGCAACCACAGCCTGGCCGCCGAGCGCGGCCCGTTGCTCCCCCTGCACGAACAGTGCCTTTTCAAGCTGGGCTTGCCGCTGGGCGAGCTCTGGCACCTGACCCCGCTGGCGCATTGGCTGCGCCAGCGCGGCCGACACGCCTTCTTCCTGACCGCGGCGCCGATGTATGTGCCTGGTCTGGTCGGCGCGCCGGTCAACCCCATCGCGACCGTCTGATGACCGCCGGCCTCCCCGGCCGGAAAAGCAGCGGTCGCGCGAAGCACCACAATTCCAATCAATTTTTGTACGCCCTCGCACGGGAGAAGTGAGTAGACATGAAAAACAAAGCAACCCTGATCCGCGCCGCGCTCGTCGCCGGCTTCGGCCTGAGCTTCGCCGGCGCCGCCGTCGCAGCCGACTATCCGTCGCAACCCATCACCGTGGTCGTGCCCTATTCGGCCGGCGGCGGCGCGGACAACGCCGCGCGCATCATCGCCCAGGGCATGGGCGAAGTGCTGGGCCAGAGCGTGGTCATCGAAAACAAGGGCGGCGCAAGCGGCTCGATCGGCGCTGCCTACGTGGCCCGCGCCAAGGCCGACGGCTACACGGTGCTCTACGACGCGTCGGCGTTCTCGATCAACCCCGTGCTGCGCAAGCTGCCCTACGACGCGAAGAAGGATTTCATCCCCGTGTCGCAGGCCGTGAGCGTGCCCAACATCGTGGTGGCCGCCCCCGCGTCGGCCTTCAACACGCTGCCCGACTTCATCAAGGCCGCGCAGGCCAGCCCCAACCGCTACACCTATGCGTCGTACGGTCCGGGCAGCCTGGCGCAGATGGCCGGTGAACTGATGAAGAAGGACGCCAAGATCGAAGCCGTGCACGTGCCCTACAAGGGTGGCGCGCCGGCCATCGTGGACGTGATGGGCGGTCAGGTCGACATCTACTTCGCCAACGCGGCCTCCAGCCTGAACTACGTCACGACCGGCAAGCTCAAGGCCCTGGCGGTGTCGTCGGCCAAGCGCATGCCCGAGCTGCCCAACGTGCCCACCGTGGCCGAAGCCGGCATCAAGAACTTTGACGTGGTCGAATGGAACGGCTTCTTCCTGCCGGCCGGCACCCCGCCCGAGGTGGTCGCCAAGCTGCAGGAAGTCATCCAGAAGACGCTGCAGCGTCCGGACACCCGCGAGAAGCTGGGCAAGCTTGGCCTCACGCCCGTGGGCAGCAGCTCGGCCGATTTCACCAAGTTCGTGAGCGAAGAGCAGACGCGCTGGGATGGCGTGGTCAAGGCCAACAACATCGACGTGAACTGATCGCGATAGTTCTGCCATCCGCAACGCCGGCACGCGAAACGCGCGCCGGCGTTTGCGTTTATGCTCACCCGGACCACCCCATCAGGAGACACCATGAGCCGCAAGGACGATTTCGACAAAGGCCTGGCCAACCGCCGCGCCGTTCTGGGCGACGCCTGGGTGGAGCGATCACTGTCCCGCGCCACCAGCTTTACCGCCGAATACCAGAACATGATCACGCGCTACGCCTGGCATGACATCTGGAGCCGCGACGGCCTGCCGCGCAAGTCGCGCCGCATGATGGTCCTGGCCGTCACGCTGTCGCTGGCGCGCTGGGAGGAATTCGAGCTGCACGTGCGCGCCGCGCTCACGGCCCCGGACGACTCGCGTCTGACGCCCGAAGAGCTGAAGGAAGTGCTGCTGCAGAACGCCATCTACGCCGGCGTGCCCGCCGCGAATACGGCCTTCAACCTCGCCCAGGCGATTCTGCGCGAGGTCGCCGGAGAGATCGGGTATGAACTCGCCGCAGCAGACCCGCGCCAGGCCGACCTGTTCGGCGACGGACCCGCCTGACGGAGCCGCCCGATGAACGCCCCGCCGCTGCACATCGGCATCGTCGCCTGCTCGGCCGAGGGCGCCGCGCTCTGCTACCGC
>DALZRX010000317.1:0-5158 GCA_032015805.1 Achromobacter sp. | reverse complement strand
GCCTCCAGCGCGGCGCGGCGCGCGCGGCCGATCAGCAGGCGCGTGGCGATGGTGCGCAGGTAGGCGCGCGGTTCATTGAGCGGTTCGCGGAAATTGGCGCGGATCAGGCGCTCGAACGTGTCGTGCGCCAGGTCGGCCGCGTCCGACGCGTTGCCCAGCTTGCGTTGCAACACGCCCCGCAGCCATTGGTGGTGGGCCTGATAAACGGACTGCACCTCTGCACGAGAGGCAAACGAGGTCGATGGCATGGCGGTGCGGCGTCGCCGCCTGAGCAAGACAAGATGAAAATGATTCGCAATTATAGATGCGGTTCCTGTCTTTGCAAGGCGTTGCCGTCCGGGCCAGCGGCCGGACTGCCTGCGCGCCGCTAGTAGTCCATCGGCACGTGGCTTTGCGCGGCCCGAATTTCCTGCAGATGACGCTCGGCTTCCTGCCGTTCGACGGCAGGCGGCAAGGCGCGCCAGCTCACCAGGTTGCCGGGCGACTTCAAGGGCATCCAGCCCAACACGCTGTACAGGGAAATCTCGGTGCCGCCGGTGTCCAGCCGCGTCTCGTAATAACCCTGTCGGTCCGGCGTGGTGTCGCCGGGCGTCCAATCCAACTGAGACATCCAGGTCTCCTCATGGTGAAACTTATGCGCTAGGTACCGCCGTCCCTGCCGGGCGGGATGTCATTGATCGTATAGCGTCCGGTCCGGCTTGTCCCCTGTCAATAGGACTTAACATCTCATTCCTGACAGAGGGGAATCCCTAGGGCGGGCGCGCGTATTTGCATTGCTAAAGCACGAATACAGGCGCTAGGATGCGGCAACGGATTTTTACCCCCGGCGGACGTGGATCACCCGGGACCCCTTGCGCCACACGACGGCCATGCCGAAATCGATCTTTCCGCAATACCCAAGAGATCGGCTGGCCGCCCTGGCCAGCGCCAATTCCCTGCGCGCCATCCGCGAAGGCCTGCTCTGGGCCATGCCCTGCCTGCTGGTGTCCGCGTTGTTCCTGGTGCTGTCCGTCTGCGCCCGGCTGCTGGGCCTGCCCGACGCCATTGCCGAACTGCTGGCCGGCCTGCACCGCACGCTGTCGGACATCATGCCGCTGCTGGCCGGCACGGCCATCGGCTACATGCTGTCAATCCGCCACCGCCTTCCGCACTTGCCCACCGCGCTGCTGTGCCTGTGCTTTGTCGTCATCGCCGAAAACCTGCTCTCGCCCTATCCCCGGGCTGCGTCCACGCTCATCCTGTTCATCGCGATCGTGGCGCCGATCGCGGCCGTGCCGCTGATGGCGTGGCTGCACCAGCGCCGCTGGACGCAACTGGCGCCGGACGGACTCATCGGCGAGAACGTCCGCGACTCGCTGAACATGATCGTTCCGGGACTGCTGACGGCGGGACTGGTGATGGTGGTGCTGTCCGCCGCGCTGCGCATCCCGGCCGTGGCGCAGGTCGACATTCCGCTGAGCCTCGCCTCGCTGGACAGCCCCTACAGCTCCGGCGCGCTCGTTGCCGCGCTGAACTCCCTGTTCTGGTTCTTCGGCATCCATGGCGCCCAGGCCATGGCGCCGATCATGGACGTGCTGGACCAGGCCACCCGCCTGAACGCCACGAGCATCGCGGCCGGCTACGAAAGCGTCTACGCCCTGAATGGCACGCTGCTGGGCGCATTCGTCTTCATCGGCGGTTCGGGCGCGACGCTGTCGCTGGTGGTGGCGATCCTGCTGTTCTCGCGCAGCGATTCACTGCGCGTGCTGGCGTTGGCGAGCATCCCCGTGTCGCTGCTGAACGTCAACGAGATCCTGCTGTTCGGGCTGCCCCTCATCCTGAACCCGCGCCTCTTGCTGCCCTTCGTGCTCACCCCCGTGATCAACGTGCTGATCGCGCTGGCCGTCGTGCAGCTCGGCTGGCTGGCCCCCGCCACCGTGGCGCTGCCTCTGACGTCGCCCGTGCTGTTCAATGCCTATCTGGGCGCGGGCGAACACCTGGGCGGGATCGTGTTGCAGGGCGCACTGGTGGCGCTGGGCGCGTGCATCTATGCGCCCTGCCTGATCGCGCTGGAACGCCAGCGCCAAGCCGAGTCCACCGTGTACTTCAAGTCGCTGGACACCACCTTTCCGCAGTTGCAGGAGGAATCCCTGCTGTATGCGCATGACCCTGTCGCCTCCACCTACGCCACCCGCGCGCGCCGCCAGGCCGAGGTCGCGCGTATCCGCGCCATCAGCGAATACGACTTCTATCTGGAATTCCAGCCGCAGGTGTCGTTGCGCACGGGCCTGTGCACCGGCTGCGAGGCCTTGCTGCGCGCCACCGGGCCCGAAGGCACGCAACAGGCGCCGCTGGAGTTCCTGCGCTGGCTGGCGCGGGCCGACCTGATGCGCGAAGTCGACCTCTGGGTGGCGCGGCAGGCGGTGCGGCAGTGCCTGGCGTGGCGCGCGCAGGGCTTCACGTTGCCCATGACCATCAACGTCACGAGTGGAACCCTGACGTCGCCCGCCTTTCTGGACCGGCTGATCAAGGTGCTGGCGCAGGCGCAAGGCCAGGTATCGGTCGAGCTGACGGAAGACGCGCTGGTCGAGGACGCCAATGCGCTGCACATCGCCTTCGACCGCCTGCACGGCATCGGCGCACGCGTTTATATCGATGACTTCGGCACGGGCTATTCAGCGCTGAGCTATCTGCACCAGTTCCAGATCGACGCCGTCAAGATCGACCGCAGCTTCGTGCTGGCGCAGAGCCATGACCGGGGCGCGTTGGTGATGAGCGGCCTGCTGCGGTTCTGCGAGGCGCTGAACCTGCAGATCATCGTCGAGGGCGTGGAAACGGATGGTCAGTTGTCCGCGCTGGCGTCCAGCGCGGAGATCATCGTGCAGGGCTGGTACTACAGCAAGGCGGTGTCCGGCGAGCACGTCGTGGACTTCGCGCGCCGGCGGCAGGAGACGTCCGCCCTGCCGGCGCACCTGTCGAAGCCGGCGGCTATTTGATGCCGATGAACGGCAGCGCCGCGCCCGGCACCTGGGTGGCCGGCAGCACGCCATCCCACTTTTCAACGGCGTTCAGGCTGACCAGGTTGGTGTTGGCGGCCAGCGCCTCGGCCTTGGCGCGGATCGACGCGGCTTCTGCCTCGCCGCGCATGCGGATGCCGTCGGCTTCCGCGGTGAACTGCTGACGGCGCGCGTCGGCTTCGGCCTTGGCCTTGACCACCTGGATCTCGGCGGTGATCATCGCCGTTTCCTTTTGCTGGCGCGTCGTCTCGATCTGCACCTGCGCCAGCATGCGCTGCTCGATCGAATGTTCGTAGGCCTGCGAAAAACCCACCTCTTCGATCTGCACGCCCACCACCTGGACCGGCGCGCCTTCCATTGTCTTGAGGACGGCGTTGTTCACGTCCAGGCCAAGCTTCTGGCGTTCCTGGATGGCGCGCACCGCCGTGTACTGGCCGAACACGTTCTTCACGGCATCCGGCGTCTTGCGTTCCAGCACGCGCATCTGCAGATTGGCAATGGTGCCGTATTCGGAGTAGAGCTCGGCCACGTGTTCGGACGGCACGCGGTAGCTCACCGACACGCGCAGCGTCGCGGGCTGCTGGTCATAGCTGTAGGCCTCGAGCTTTTCGAACACGAAGGTGTGGTCGCGCACCGACACCGTCATCACGTTGTCGATGAAAGGCGTCTTGAAATCCAGGCCGGGTTCGGCCACGCGCACCAGCTTGCCATTGCGCAGGACCACGCCGCGTTCGCCCTGGTCCACCTGGAACCAAGAGCCGAATGCGATGAACAGGATCAGCAGGAAAAGTACCGCGGTGCCAACGGCGAATTTCAGGTTGCGCGGCTTGACCGCGCCGATCGTCTTGACCATCTGGATATCTGTCGGCTTCACTTTCACTTCCAATCCCTGTCGGTTCTTCTGCGTTTACGGTCCGAGAGCACCGCAGCGATGCCGCGTGCGAGCAGATAGGCGATCACCGCCGCCCCCACCAAGATAAGGAAATACCGCATCGAGCGTCCCCCCCGGGAAAGAAGGACGGGATTCTATCCCGCAGCAGGCGCGCCGCTGCGGGCGTGTATCGACTTAATGTGGCGATACGTTTCCGAACGTGTCCGAAATGACCATTGCAGCGAACTTCAGGCTCCGTACCACCGCAACCCCAGGCGCGCGATTGCGTCCGGATACTCCCAGAACGCGTGGTCCAGGACTTCCAACTGTTCCTGTTCTTCCTCGGTCATCAAGCCGTAGATGTCGTTGAGCTGCACCACCTCGGGCGAGGCTTCGAAACGGTCGATCAGCCCGCGCATGCGCGACAGGATATCCAGCATGTGCACGGCGCCGATCTTGCGCAGCGCCTGCAAGGCAAGCTGGCACGTCTCGTCCCCCCAATTGCACAGGAATTGCATGAAGCCGCCGTTGTTGATGTCGGCCTCCATGCGCCACAGCGCCACCAGCTCCTGGTCGGTGGCGGACAGGCGGTCGAGCCTCCAGTCGGCTGCCTGAAGCGTTGCCATGGCCTGCTCGTAGCGCTGGTCCCACAACAGGTCGTGCACGTTGAGCATGCCCTGCGGCGCGGGCGCCGCCAGCGCCGGCCACACGACGCCATGCCCGTCATCCACAAGCTGCCATTGCGCGCGCGCCTCCGGCGTGGCCTCGTGCAGGCGGATGTGCCGCCGGATCGGCTCACTGACCTGGCGGCCGTCGGCCAGCGTCAGCAGCACATGCGTGTCGGTCAGCGTGAGGGAAGCGATGCGGTAATCGGAAGTCGGCATGCAAGGGTCCGGCAGGAAAATGGAAAGCGCGTGACGCTACCGGATCGACGCCGCGCTGTCGAGGCGCCGCGTTGGCCGCACGCATCGCGCCGCATCCTGTTACGGCTCGCGGTCCACCCATCTGCTACGTTAACCAGGCCCGCGCCGGGGTCCCATCCGGCGCCGTTGACGGAGACCGACCATGCCACGCCCTTCCGAGTCCGCTCCCCTGATCGGAGTGGTCCCGCCGTACATGCTGGACCGGCTTGCGCAGCACACCGACGCGCGCGTCAGCATGCCCGCCGTCAAGACGATGATCATCGATCAGCAACAACGCAGCCTGCGCGAGATGGCCGAGCAACCGCCTCGCGCGACCCTTGCGCCGACGCGCCACGTGGCGCCGCCCGGCACGCCCGACCGCGCCGTCC
>DALZRX010000316.1:0-5161 GCA_032015805.1 Achromobacter sp. | reverse complement strand
ACGGGGCGGTGGTGGGCGCCGACGGCACCATGTCGGCCCCGCGACCGCTGCTGGCGGCGCCGCAACTGGTTCAGCCGGCGCGCGCGGGCGGCACCTGGTCGATCCCCTTTGCGCCGGTTGAAGGCGCGCACAGCTATCTGGTGCGCGTCTCGCGCGACGCCGAAGGTGTCTTGCCCGTATCGTCCACCAGCTTTCCCACCAACGACGTCCGCTTTTCCGCTCCCGGGCCCGGCACGTTTTACGTGTCGGTGCGCGCCGTTGATGCCCTCGGCCTGCATGGAACCGACTCGGTCCAGTCCTTCGAGGGCACGGACATGTTGATGACGTCGTACGGACTTGGCGTCGCCAGCGGCAGTGGCGTTCCGGTAACGCTGACCGCGTACTAGGGCGATTGCCATGGCCGACCCCGCCGACTCGCTCGACCGGTCCTGGCGGTCCGGCCTGTGGCTGACGTTGGCGCTGGCAGCGCTGGCGGCGTTCCTCGGCACATTCAACGGATTGGGTCGTCTCGACCAGGTGTTCTACGACCGTGCCGTAATGATGTCGGGACGGCCGGCGGATGCGGACATCGTGGTCGTGGCGATCGACGACGCCAGCATCGAGGCGCTGGGGCGCTGGCCGTGGCGGCGGGCCATTCACGCCGCCCTGCTCGACCGGCTGAACAGCGCGCGGGCGGTAGGGCTGGACCTCATATTTGCCGAACCGGACAAGATCAATGCCGCCGACGACGCCATCCTCGCGAGCAGCATCCGGCGCAACGCGCGCACCGTACTGCCGGTGGTGCTGGACCGCCTGAAGAACCCGACGGCGATCGGCTTGCCCATTCCCGAACTGGCGCAGGCTGCGGCATCCAGCGGCTTCATCAACGCGATCATCGACCCGGACGGCGTCGTGCGCGAAGCCGCCCTGACCGCGCAATTTGCCGGCGACCGCAGGAACCATCTGGTCATCTCGATGCTGGAGGTCGGCGGTGAAACCGAACGGGCGCAACGTCTGCTCAAGCGCGCGACCGCCGACGGCCGCATCCTGATTCCGTACGCAGGCCCGCCGACCCATGTACGCACCGTCTCATACCTGTCCGTGCTGCGCGGCGACTTGCCGCCGGAAACCTTGCGCGACAAATATGTGCTCGTGGGCGCTTGGGCCACCGGCCTCGGTGACGATTATGCGACCCCCGTGTCGCACGACGTCAGCGGCATTTCGGGCGTGGAGATCATCGCCAACATCCTGCAAGCCGCGCGCGCCGACATCGCCTACCAGCGTCCGCCGGCGTGGTGGAGCGCGTTGTTTGCGATGTTGCCGGTGCTGCTCGCCTGCTTGGCCTTGTGGCGCCTGGCGCCCAAGAAGGCGCTTCTGGTCAGCCTTGCGTTGCTCGCCGCCATTCCGCTGGCATCGTGGTTGCTGCTGGCCCACGCTTATCTCTGGTTCGCGCCGACGGCGGCATTGGCCGGCGTGGCGCTGTGCTATCCGCTTTGGAGCTGGCGCAACCAGGAAGCCGCGCTGCGCTACATGGATACCGAACTGCGACGCCTGCAGCGCGAGTATCCGCCGATCCTGAATGAAGCCCGTGTTCAGCTTGCCAATCCCAGCGCTTCGCTGGAGGGCCGGGTCGGCGAACTTCGAAGCGCGTTGGCGCGCGTGCGCAACCTGCGGCGGTTCCTGGCTGACGGGCTCGACGGCATGCCGGACGCCACGCTGGTGTTCGACCAGGACGGCCGCATGCGATTCCGCAATCGGGCCGCCATCATGCTTTTCCAGCGGCTCGGCATCCGCCCACCCCGCATTGGCAGGCCGGCCGCGCATCTGCTCGAACACACCCTCGCCGACGAGGCTGCCCGAGCGCGCGTGGCCGAAGCGCTGAGCGGCCGCCCGCCGGCCGACGCCGCATCGCCCTGGAGCGCGGACCTTGAAGTGCGCGACCGCGCGGGCCGAGACCTGATACTGAAATGCGCCCCCATCCACACGGCCGAGGGCCAGTTTGCGGGGACGGTGGCCACGCTGACCGACATTTCACGAATTCGCCAGGCCGAGCGGCAGCGCGAAGAGACGTTGCGCTTCATCTCGCATGACATGCGCGCGCCGCAAAGCTCGATCCTCGCGCTGGTGGAACTGTCCCGGGACGGCGGGCAACAGGAATTGCGGCACGACACGCTTGAGCGCATTGCGCTGCTGGCCAACCGCACGCTAAGACTGGTGGATGATTTTGTCCATCTGACGCGCGCCGAATCCATGGCGATCAGCACCATCGAACTGGAGTTGGGCGGCTTGCTGCAGGACGCCGTCGATGACCTCTGGCCCTCCGCCAACAAGCGAGGCATCACGTTGGAGGTCAAGACCCCGCTACCGGCTGCCTACACGCGCGGCGAGCAGACGCTGCTGATGCGCGCGCTCTGCAACCTTGTCGACAACGCCATCAAGTACAGCGCCAGCGGCACGCGCATCGACTGCAGCATCGACGAAACGCCTGGCTTCTGGCGCGTCCGCGTTCGGGACGAGGGCCAAGGCATCGCTGCGCAGGATGTGGCCCGGTTGTTCGAGCCCTTTGCGCGCGTGGGGGTTGAAAGCCGCGGCGATGTGGGCGGCGCCGGACTGGGACTGGCGTTTGTGCACACGGTGGTCGAACGCCACGGCGGGCGCATCGAGGTGCAGAGCGAACTCGGCGTAGGCTCCGAATTCATCCTGCACCTGCCGAAGGTGTAGTTCCGGTTCCCTACTGGAAGGTGTGGGAAATGACCGCAGGCTTGCCTGGCCTGACCTCAAGCGTCATGCGCATGGGCGGGAGGTCGGCGTTGCGCACGACCACCTGATACTTGCCCGGCACCAGCTTCAATTCTTTCACCGGGGGACTGATGCCGCGCGCCACGCCATTGATCCAGACTTCGCCCCACGGACGGATATCCACGCGCACGGAGACCGGAATTGGCTTGGGCTTGGGCGCTTCTTCGACGGCCCCAGCCGCGGCCTGCGGTTCCTGCGTTGACGCTGACGGCGCCACGGGCGAGCTCGCGGATTCGGCCGGCGCAATCGGGTTCTGGGACGTCGGCATCGAGCCGGGCCCCGCCGCCGCGCCTTGCCCGGCGGCACCACTGCCCGCCGTCAGCGGCGGAAGATCGGCCGGCGCCTGTGACGCCGCAGGTGCAGAGGCTGGCGCCGTTACAGGTGCCGCGGGCTGCGGCAACGGATGCACGACGGGCGGGTTCGGCTGCACGACTTCCGAGCGGGTAATGAGGGCATTGGGCGTGCCCCTGCCCCACTGGAACCACGCGTAGATGCCTGCCCCGATAAGCGCGAGGATCAGCAGCCAGAACAACAAGGGTCCGCGCCGCCGGGCGGGTTCGCGCCGCTCCGGCAGGCCGGCTA
Source organism: Achromobacter sp. (assembly GCA_032015805.1). Lineage (GTDB taxonomy): Bacteria > Pseudomonadota > Gammaproteobacteria > Burkholderiales > Burkholderiaceae_B > Achromobacter. Next base: position 1,801 of record DALZRX010000316.1, on the reverse strand, counting down.
CCGGCGGAACCTTGGCCGACTCATCCAATTCGTCCTCGGGCTCGGCAGGTTCGTCGTAGGCCGCCACACCCAGAAGACTCGCCAGCTCCGCCAGCGACTGCGGCCGCGCCTGGGGGTCCATCGACAAGCCGGCGTCGATGACCCGAAGGAACTCCTGGCCGTACTTGGGCAGCCCCATCGCCGCCAGGGGTTCGTATTCATCGTGAGCCCGGCGCTCTGGCGCAGGCGTCGGCCGGCTGCCGATGACCAGGGCATATGCCACCGCGCACAGGGAATAGATGTCCGTCCACGGGCCGCGCGGCCATTCCATGGAATCGGTGTACAGCTCGAAAGGCGCGAAGCCCGCTGCGGGCGTTCTGCTGGCGCGACGCGAGCGCGCGACGCCCAGCTCCGGCAGCAGGTGCGCGCGCGCCCCTTCGTCCATGCCCACCGTTTCCAGCGAAATGTCACCGCAGATCTCGCCCTGCGCGTGCAGGGCGACGAGGGAAGGCAGAAGGTCGGACAGCAGCCGCTTGATGCGTGACTCCGGGACCCCGCCTGCCGCGCTGGCCGCAATGGCGCTCAATGGGCGCAACGCCAACGGCGCGGCACCAGAAAATGGGCCACGCGGCGTCAACAGGCCGGCGGGAGTAGACATCATCGAAGCTGCGCGTACGCGCCAAAAACGGGTTCAAGGGCTATTAGGCGGAATATTATCCAATCCGCAACACCAGGACATTGCCGAAAATGTCCGAGCGCATCAGGCTGTGGCACGATAGCGTACTGCGTCACCACCCTACATCTTTGGAAGCCATGAAAATTCGCATCCTGAGCAGTCTGCTCGGTGTATCGGCCTTGCTGGCCGGTTGCACGGGCATCTCCAAATTGCAACCCGAAAGCCCTCCGACGGCCGAAGCCTTGGCCCAACTGCAGCAGGTGCGCGACCAGTACGGCGCCGGCCGGTACGGCGAAGTCATCCGCGGCGTCGCCACGTCCGATACGCTGGCCACCTCATCCAAAGCGGTGCGCATAGAGGCCTACAAGCTTCAGGCATTCAGCTATTGCGTCACACGTTATACCCAGCTTTGTGAGGACAGCTTCTCGCGCATCCTCGTCCTGGACCCCGCTTTCGAACTCGCCCCCAATGAAGCCGGTCATCCGGTGTGGGGGCCGGCCTTCCAGCGCGCCCGCTCACAGGCCGCCAAGTAGTCCTGCCGCGCCCTTTCTTTGCGCAAGAAAAAAGGCCGCTGATTTGCATCAGCGGCCTTTTGCTTTTCAGGCGTCCACCGCAGCCTTGCGGTGGACCCTGCCGGGATGTTCCGCTTATTCGGCGGAATCCTCGGTACCCACATCGGAAGCAGGCGTCTCGGCGTCCGAGCCCACCGTGACCGGCGAGTCTTCGAACGGGTTGGCCTGCTGGCGAGCGGCTTCGCGTTCCGCCGCCTCCAGCAGTTCCTTGTCGCGGCGTGCGTGGTGGTACGCCAGGCCGGTACCCGCCGGGATGAGGCGGCCGACGATGACGTTTTCCTTCAAGCCGCGCAGGTCGTCGCGCTTGCCCATGATGGCGGCTTCGGTCAGGACACGGGTGGTTTCCTGGAACGAAGCGGCCGAGATGAACGAGTCGGTCGACAGCGAGGCCTTCGTGATACCCAGCAGCACGTTGTCGTAGCTGGCCGGACGGCGATCTTCAGCCGTGACGCGGTCGTTCTCGTTCAAGAGCTCGGAGCGCTCGACCTGCTCGCCCGGGATGAACTCGGTATCGCCCGCGTCGACGATGTTCACACGGCGCAGCATCTGACGAACAATCACTTCGATGTGCTTG
>DALZRX010000315.1:0-5170 GCA_032015805.1 Achromobacter sp. | reverse complement strand
GCTGGCCGCGGGCGCGCAGATCGTGGTGGCGGGCCGCGTGGCCGACCCATCGTTGACGCTGGGTCCGGCGCTGGCGCATTTCGGCTGGGATCCCGCCGATTGGCCGCGGCTGGGGCGCGCCACCATGGCGGGCCACATGCTCGAATGCGGGCTGCAGGTGACCGGCGGCTATTTCTGCGTGCCGGGATTGAAAGAAGTGCCGGACGTGCATGCGGCCGGCTATCCCATTGCCGAGATCCAGGCCAACGGCGAGTTCGTGATCGGCAAGGCCGACGGCACGGGCGGCGCGGTCGACGCGCGCACGGTAAAAGAACAATTGCTGTACGAGGTCCACGATCCGGCACGCTACCTGACCCCCGACGTAGTGGCGGACCTGAGCCAGGCGCGGGTCGTCGAGCTGGGCGGCAACCGGGTAGCGGTCCACGGCATCACGGGCCATGCGCGGCCCGCGGAGCTGAAAGTGAACGTCTGCTATCGCGGCGGCTGGCTGGCCGAAGCGGAAATCTCGTACGCGGGCGTGCAAGCCGAGGCGCGCGCGCGCCTCGCCGCCGATATCGTGCAAAAGCGTCTGGGCGCGGGCTACAAGCTGCGCGCCGACCTGATCGGCGCCGTCAGCATCCTGGGCGACGACGCGGGCGAGATGCGACGCGCGCTTCCGGACAGCCACGTCCGGGACGTCCGCCTGCGGCTGGCGACGGAAAACGCCGATCGCGCGCAAGCAGAACGCGTGCTGCGCGAAGTGACCGCGCTCTACACCTGCGGTCCGGCCGGCGGCGGCGGCGTACGCACCGCCCTGCGCCCCCGCCTGAACATGATGTCCTGCACCATTCCCCGCGAGGCCGTGAAAAGCGGCTGGAACTTCCTGGAGGAGATCGCACCATGAACCAGACCCTGCTCGCCGTGCCGCTGTACCGGCTGGCCCATAGCCGTTCCGGGGACAAGGGCGACATCTCGAACCTGAGTCTCATCGCCTGGGATGCCGAATGCTATGACGTGCTGGCCGCGCAAGTCACCGAGTCGCGCGTGGCGCAATGGTTCGCCTACCGCCACCCCAAACGTGTGACGCGCCATGCGTTGCCCATGCTGAACGCCATGAACTTCGTGCTTGAGGGCGTGCTGGACGGCGGCGTCAACGACGCGTTGAACCTCGACACGCACGGCAAGAGCCTGTCTTTCAGATTGCTGGACATGACGGTGGAGGTCAGCCCCGAGCTGGCGAGCCGGCTGCCAGACATACCCGGCGACCTCCCCGCGGCCGCCTGACTTCAGTTCCGATAAGAAAACACCACAGGAGACACACATGCGCATTGCTACCAAGGGCCGGCTGGCCCTGCTTCTGGCCGCCGCCCTGCCCTTTTCGGCCATGGCGCAGTTCCCGGCCAAGCCGATCACCTTCATCGTGCCGTTTGCCGCCGGCAGCGCCACCGACCAGATCGGCCGGGCCATTGGCCAGGGCGTCACGGAACAGACGGGCCAAGCCGTCGTCATCGAGAACAAGCCCGGCGCCAGCGCCATGATCGGCGCGGCAGCCGGCGCCCGCGCCACGCCCGATGGCTACACGGTGCTGATCACCACCAACACCACGCACGCCGCCAACGAACATCTCTACAAGTCGCTGACCTACGATCCCGTCAAGGACTTCGCGCCGCTCTCGCTTCTGGGCAAGGGTGGGCAGATCATGGTGGTCAATCCCAGCTCACCGGCCAAGACGGTGGGCGACTTCCTGGCCCAGGCCAAGCAGTCGCCCGGCAAGCTGAGTTTTGGCAGCGGCAGCTCCAGCAGCCGCATCGCGGGCGAACTGCTGCAGCAGATGGCAAACGTTCAACTGCTGCACGTGCCCTACAAGAGCAACCCGCTCGCCGTCACGGATCTGCTGGGTGGACAGATCGACATGATGATCACGGACACCGCCACCGGCCTGCCGCAGGTCAAGTCCGGCAAGCTGCGCGCACTGGGCGTCACGGGCACGGCTCGCTCGCCGCTCGCGCCGGACGTGCCGACGATTTCCGAAGCGGGCGTGCCCGGCTACGAGATGGGCTACTGGTTCGCCGCCTATGCGCCCGCCGGCACGCCGCCGGACGTGGTCAAGCGCCTGAACGAATTGCTGGTCAACGCGACCAAGGCCAAGGCCGCCCAGCAGTTCTACGCGCAGACCGGCACTGACGCGGCCTCATCCACCCCGGACGAACTGGCAAAGTTCCAGCAGGCCGAGTCCAAGAAGTGGGGCGCCATCATCAAGAAGGCCGGCATCCAGCCGGAGTAAGGCAGGCAGGGTGCGACATAGGCGCGCCAAAGCAAAAAACCCATCGCGCAGGCGATGGGTTTTTTATTGAATCTGCAAGGCCGAGGTGCTTGGCTTATTTGTCCACGAAGGCGCGTTCGACAACGTAGTCGCCCGGCTGCCCCACGCCCGGCGACACCACGAAGCCGCGGCTGTCCAGCATGGCGCTGATGTCGGCCAGCATATGGGGACTGCCGCAGATCATGGCGCGATCGGTTTCAGGGTTGATTTGCGGAATGCCGATGTCGGCGCACAGTTTGCCGTTTTCAAGCAGTTCGGTGATGCGGCCCTGGTTGCGGAAGGGTTCGCGCGTGACCGTGGGGTAGTAGACCAGCTTGCCGCGCACGATGTCGCCGAAGAACTCGTTGTTCGGCAGCTCGTTCTCGATGTAGTCGGCATAGGCCAACTCGCTGACCCAGCGTACGCCATGCACCAGGATGACCTTGTCGAAGCGTTCGTAGATGTCCGGGTCCTTGATGATGCTCATGAAGGGCGCGAGGCCGGTGCCGGTGCCGAACAGGAACAGGTGCTTGCCGGGCTTGAGGTCGTCCACGACCAGCGTGCCGACGGGCTTGCGGCTGACGAGGATGGTGTCGCCCTCTTTCAGGTGCTGCAGGCGCGAGGTGAGCGGGCCGTTCTGCACCTTGATGCTGAGGAATTCGAGATTTTCTTCGTAGTTGGCGCTGGCGATGCTGTAGGCCCGCAGCAGCGGTTTGCCTTCAACTTCGAGGCCGATCATCACGAAGTGGCCATTGTGGAACCGCAAGGCCGCGTCACGCGTCGTGGTGAAGGAAAACAGGGTGTCGTTCCAGTGGTGCACGCTAAGTACGCGCTCTGTGTTGAAAGCAGCCATGTCGTATTCAGTAAGGGCGGGCTATGGTCGGGCGAGGCCCGGCTACGCCGCGAGGTCATTTCCGAGCCGCAAAAAAAGGCCGCGGTCGGCATTAGGGTTGTCCCTATTCTACAAGGTCTTGATGATAACTGCTCTCATTATTCCGTAATACCCTTATTCCATATTGATCGGAATCAACGTCCGGAACCGTAGGCTGACGGGCAGTTGAACGGCGCAATGCTTCCTGTTATTGTCGCGTTCTCACTTGATAATCATTTTCGTTAGCAGACCGTTTCTAACCGCGGGATCCTGTGTGCCGCGGCGACATTCGTTTCAGCCCTAGCTGGAGTTCCTTCATGATCAAGCGTCCCCAATTGAATTCGCTGCTGCGCGCGCTCGCGCTCGCCGGCGCCGCCGCCTTCACCGTGTCGGCCAACGCCGCCGAGGAAGTCAGCCTCTACACCACCCGGGAACCCAAGCTGATCCAGCCGCTGCTGGATGCCTTCACCAAGGAAAGCGGCATCAAGGTCAATACGGTCTTCGTCAAGGACGGCCTGCTGGAGCGCGTCAAGGCCGAAGGCGCCAAGTCGCCCGCCGACGTACTGATGACCGTCGACATCGGCAACCTGCTTGACCTGGTGGATGGCGGCGTGACGCAATCCGTCAAATCCGACACGCTGAACTCGGTCATTCCGGCCAACCTGCGCGGCGCCGACGGCAAATGGTATGCGCTGTCGCTGCGCGACCGCGTGCTGTACGTGGAAAAGGATCTGAAGCTGGAGTCCTTCCGCTATGAAGACCTGGCCGACCCCAAGTGGAAAGGCAAGGTCTGCATCCGGTCCGGCCAACACCCCTACAACACCGCCTTGGTCGCATCGATGATCGCGCATGACGGCGCCGAAGCCACCGAAAAATGGCTGCGCGGCGTCAAGGCCAACCTGGCTCGCAAGGCGGCCGGCGGCGACCGCGACGTGGCACGCGACATCCTGGGCGGCATCTGCGACATCGGCCTGGCCAACGCCTACTACGTCGGCCACATGAAAAACGCCGAACCCGGCACCGACGCCCGCAAGTGGGGCGACGCCATCAAGGTCATCCGCCCGACCTTCGCCAACGCCAAGAGCGGCGGCACGCACGTGAACGTCAGCGGTGCGGCCGTCGCGGCGCACGCCCCCAACAAGGCCAACGCGGTCAAGCTGCTGGACTTCCTGGTATCGGAACCCGCCCAGGCTTTGTACGCGCAAGCCAATTACGAATATCCCGTCCGCAAGGGCGTGAAGCTTGACCCGGTGATTGCAAGTTTCGGCGAGCTGAAGGTCGATCCCCTGCCCCTGACCGAGATCGCCAAGCATCGCAAGCAAGCCAGCGAACTGGTGGACAAGGTCGGCTTCGACAACTGATAAGCTGCGGGCGGCCGTGCCTTCGGGCGCGGCACGCATTCTGCGGTAGTGACACGCGCGCGCTCCTTGACGGGGCCGGGCGTAGGGCCTGTTCCCCTTTTTTGGGGGAACAGGCCTTGCCTTTGATGCAACCGACTTTGAAGCATGCATACAGAATCCTTGCCCAGGCCGCTGCGGCTGCGCTGGTCTGAACGCGGAACCGGCTGGCTGGCCGGCGCCGGCCTGATCGCGCTGGCGGTGCTTGCGCCGGTGTTGACGCTGGGCTGGTGGGCGCTGGGCGGCAGCCTGGAACACTGGCAACACCTCGCAAGCTACGTGCTGCCGCAGGCGTTCGCCAATACCGTCATGCTCCTGGCCGGCGTGGGCATCGTGGTGACGCTGCTGGGCACCGGCGCCGCGTGGCTGGTGACGGCGTACGAGTTTCCCTCGCGACGGATCCTGACCTGGGCGCTGCTGTTGCCGCTGGCCGTGCCCACGTACATCATCGCCTTTGCCTACCTGGACCTGCTGCATCCCATCGGGCCCATCCAGTCGGCGATCCGCGCCATGCTGGGCTATGACAGCCCTCGCCAGTTCCGGCTGCCCGACCTGCGCTCGATCTACGGCGCGATCTTCGTGCTGGGCTTCGTGCTGTATCCCTATGTCTACCTGAGCACC
>DALZRX010000314.1:0-5189 GCA_032015805.1 Achromobacter sp. | reverse complement strand
TGGGCGCCAGCCAGATGTCGCCGAACTTGACCATTTCGCCGAAGTCGCTGGACACGGCCACGGTCTTGGTGCCCTTGTAGCGGACTTCCGTGTAGAAGTGCGCGTCCGGGGTGCGGGTCTGCGGGACGTTCGAGCCCCAGACCATCAGATAGGTGGAGTTGTACCAGTCGGCCGATTCCGGCACGTCGGTCTGTTCGCCCCAGATCTGGGGGCTGGCGGGAGGAAGATCGCAGTACCAGTCGTAGAAGCTGAGGCAGGCGCCGCCCAGCAGGCTCAGGTAGCGTGCGCCGGCGGCGTAGCTGACCATGGACATGGCGGGAATCGGCGAGAAGCCGATCACGCGGTCGGGGCCGTACTTCTTGATCGTGAGCGCGTTGGCGGCGGCAATGATTTCCGTGGCGGTGTCCCAATCGGCGCGGACAAAGCCGCCCAGGCCGCGCACCGACTTGTAGCGCTTGGCGCGCTTGGGATCCTGGCTGATCCATTCCCAGGCCGCGATGGGATCCATGGTCTTGCGGGCTTCGCGCCACATTTCGATCAGGCGGCCGCGGATCATGGGGTACTTCACGCGCTGAGCCGAGTACACATACCAGCTGTACGAGGCGCCACGGGGACAGCCGCGGGGCTCGTGGTTGGGCAGGTCGGGACGGGTGCGGGGGTAGTCCGTCTGCTGGGTTTCCCAGGTGATCAGGCCGTTCTTGACATACACCTTCCAGGAGCAGGAGCCGGTGCAGTTGACGCCGTGCGTGGAACGCACCACCTTGTCATGCTGCCAGCGGGCGCGGTAGGCGTTTTCCCACTTGCGGTCCTCGTTGACGGTTTCGCCGTGACCGTTCGCGAAGGTCGACTTCACCCGCGACATGAACTTCAACCGGTCCAGAAAATGACTCATTGTGTTTCTCCAAGAACGCCGGCCCGGCCGGCGCGTACTGCGATCAATGCTGTTGAAGCAACTTTAGGGCTGGGCTGCCTGGCGGACCATTCGCCGGTGGCACAACCCGCCTTCGGCAGAGTGACTAGTTACCTGGTCAGGCCGAACTAGTCGGGCCGCGCAGCCCGTCCCCGCGACATTGCGCGAACGGGCCGGCGGGCGGGCTTTCTCAGCAGGGAACGGGCGCGTTGCGACGCGCGTAGTACCACCACGTGATCAACATGCAGGTGGCATAGAAGCCGATGAAGAAGAACAACGCGGTCTGGACACTGCCGGTCATTTCGAGCGAGGTGCCGAAGCTGCGCGGGATGAAAAAGCCGCCGTATGCCCCGATGGCGCCGGAGAAGCCCAACACGGCGGCGGATTCCTTGGCGGCCTCGGACATGGCCTGCTTCTGTGCGGCCGGGCCCTTGCCGTGGGCGGCCTGGGTGCGTTCACGCAGGAAGATCACGGGGATCATGCGGAACGTGGAGCCGTTGCCCACGCCGGTCAGCGCGAACAGCACGATGAACATGATCAGGAAGCCGTTGAAGTTGCCCAACTGACCCTCGCCCGGCAGGAACACCATGACGCCCCCCACCGCAGCGATCATGGCCGCAAAGGTGAACAGCGTGACCCGGGCGCCGCCCAGCTTGTCCGACACCCAGCCGCCCACGGGACGGGTCAGCGATCCGACCAACGGACCCAGGAACGCGTACGCCATGGGATTGACCGTGGGGAACAGCGTCTTGGTGAGCATCGCGAAACCCGCCGAGAAGCCGATGAACGACCCGAACGTGCCCACGTACAGCCAGCACATCAGCCAGTTGTGCTTGCGCTTGAAGATGACCGCCTGGTCGGCGAACGAGGCGCGCGCATCGGCGATGTCGTTCATGCCGAACCAGGCGGCGATGGACGCCAGTGCAATGGGGATCACCCAGATGAAGCCCGCGTTCTGCAGCCACAGGTTCTGTTGCGCCCCATTGGCGGTGATGACCTGAGGTTCGCCACCGGCCACGCCGAAGACGCCCATCGTGATCACGACCGGCACCACGAACTGGACCAGCGACACGCCCAGGTTGCCGATCCCGGCGTTCAAGCCAGTGGCAAGGCCCTTCTTTTCCTTGGGAAAGAAAAAGCTGATGTTGGCCATGCTGGAGCTGAAATTGCCGCCGCCCAGGCCGCACAGCAGCGCCAGGATGAGGAGCGTGGGGAAAGAGGTGGTCGGGTCGCGCAGCGCGAAGCCCATGCCCAGCGCCGGAATCAGCAGCGAGGCGGTGGAGATGGCCGTCCACTTGCGCCCGCCGAACACCGGCACGAGGAAGGAGTAGAAGATTCGCAGCGTGGCGCCCGACAGCGCGGGCAGCGCCGTCAGCCAGAAGAGCTGGTTCTTGGACAGCATGAAGCCGGCGCGGTCCAGGTTGACCACGACCACGCTCCACAGCATCCAGATGCTGAAGGCCAGCATCAGCGCCGGGATCGAGATCCACAGATTGCGGTTGGCGACGCGCGCGCCAGTCTGTTTCCAGAAGCCGGGATTATCCGGCTCCCAGCGCGCAAGGACTTGAGTGGACATGAGATTCTCTCAGGATGGTGGGTGGGTCAGGCGGCTTGCTGCCGGGCGATGCCCGCGCTTTCTGGCCGGAAACTGAAGTGCATGAAAATGAGCGAGACGCAGACCGTGCCGTACAGCAGCATGAAGGCGCTGGAGCGGACACCGGTCAGGTCGAGCAGGACACCGAACATGATGGGAAGCACGAAGCCGCCCAGGCCACCGGCCAGTCCGACGATGCCGGACACGGCGCCGATGTTGTCGCTGAATTCGTCAGAGATGAACTTGAAGACGGAGGCCTTGCCGATGGCCATGGCAATGCCAACGATGAACAGCAGGATGGTGAAGGTGACCGGGCCCAGGGCGATGCCGAAGGAACGCGGGCCGCCGGCAGTCATGACGGTGAACTCGGTCTGCGGATAGCTCAGCAGGAAGAATGCGACCCAGCACACCCACATCACCCACCACGTGGTCTTGTAGGCGCCGTAACGGTCGGAGATCCAGCCGCCCACCGCACGCAGCACGCCGCCGGGCAGCGAGAAACAAGCAGCCAGCAGCGCCGCCAGCTTCATGTCGAAGCCGTACTCGCCGATGTAGTACTTGGTCATCCAGAGCGCCAGGGCCACGTAGCCGCCGAACACCACCGAGTAGTACTGGCAATAGCGCCAGACGCGCGGATCCTTCAGCATGGCGAACTGGGCGGACAGCGAGGCGCCGCCCGCGACGCGGTGCGAAGGATCGGACGACGAGAACATCCAGAACAGGATCGCGGTGACCAGCAGCGCCACGGCGTAGACCTGCGGCACGATGACCCAGGCGCCGCCGGCGGCGGCGATCAACGCAGGCGCCACGAACTTGGTGATGGCCGAGCCAGAATTGCCGGCGCCGAACACGCCCATGGCCAGGCCCTGCTTGTTGCGGGGGAACCAGCGGGCGACGTAAGGCGTGCCCACCGAGAAGGAACCGCCCGTCAGGCCGACAAACAGCGCAAGCACCAGGAACTGCCAGTACTCGGTGGCGTAGGACAGCAGCCAGATCGGCACGACCGACAGCAACATCAGCACGAAGAAGACGGGACGGCCGCCGTAGCGGTCGGTCCAGATGCCAAGCGGCACCCGCACGAGGGAACCGGTCAGGACCGGCATGGCGGCCAACAGGCCGAACTGCGTTTCAGACAGGCCGAGCTGGGCCTTTATGGGAATGCCCAGCACGGCGAAGATCATCCACACCGCGAAGCAGATGGTGAAGGCAAACGTACTGGATATCAGGACCCGCATCGGCGCGCCGGCCGAGGATTGATGTGCTGCCATGGTTAGTCTCGCTTTTGCTGACAAATGCATATGTGGGTAGCCTAAGGAGGCCCCCCTTTGCTAACCATTCCCCAGCCGACCAAAGGGGCTTTCCGAAGTGCCTAGTCATGCGCGTGTTCCGGCCGGCCTTGCGTTGGATCAAGCGCGCGGATCGCACCACGGATCGGCCGGAGTTAAGATGTATTCGAAATACACGTTTAAACCCGCAACGCTGCGCCTCTTGCGCGCACTGGCCACAACATGACCACCCTCCTCTCCATTGAAGAACCCGCGAAGAAGCCGCGCCCCGCGCCGCCCGAATGGCGAGCCTTCACCGAAATGGGATTTCGCCCGCTATATCTGGCGGGCTGTTTTTGGGCCCTCTTATCCGTGCTGCTTTGGGTGCACGCGCCGGCGCGCCTCACCGGCGTGCTGAACGGCATGTTCTGGCATGCGCACGAAATGCTATGGGGCTTCGTGGCCACCATTGCCGTTGGCTTCCTGCTGACGGCCGGCGCCAACTGGACGGGCAAGAACCCGCTGCGCGGCAACCCGCTGGCAGCCCTGTGCGGGTTATGGATCGTCGCGCGTGCGGGCTATCTGATCCCGGGACGCACGGCGTTCCTCATTGCTGCCGCCGCCGATCTGCTCTTTTTCCTCTGGGCCGCGGGAGCATTGGGACGCGCGGTCGCCGTGACCCGCAACCAGCGCAACTATGGCATCCCCTTCCTGCTGCTGGCGCTTGGCGCGACCAACGGCCTGTATCTGTGGGCAACGGTCCAGGGCGACTACGTCACGTTGATGCGCTATTTCAACGCCGGCCTCCTGTCGATGGCCGTGCTGACCCTGCTGATCGCGCGGCGGGTCATGCCTTTTTTTGCGAAGCGCGCCGTTGCCGGGCTGGACATCCCGCCCCACACCAAGAGCGGCCATTGGCAGCTTGGCTTTGGCGTCGTCGCCATCGTCTGCCTGTTGGGCGGCGTGCAGCAGGTTGCCGCGCTGGCGCTGGCGGCCAGCGGTTTGATCGCCCTGGTCCAATGGGTGTCCTGGAAGCCCTGGGCGGTGCGGCGCGTGCCGTTGCTCTGGATTCTGTACGCGGGTTATCTGGGACTGGGCATCGGGCTGCTGGTGGGCGCCTGCCAACTGGCCGGATTCGTCGTCCGGCAGGCTTGGCCGGCCCACGTCATCGGCGTGGCGGGGTTCTCGGTGTTGATTCTGGGAATGGTGACGCGCACCGCGCTGGGCCACCTGGGGCGGCCGCTGCACACGGACCGCAGCATGGTCGTGAGCTACGCGTTGATGATCCTGGCCGCGCTGCTCCGGTTGGCGGCGCTGTTGCCGACGGCCGCCACGCTGGGCCTGCTCCACGCGTCGGCGACGGCCTGGGCGTTGGCGCTGGGACTGTACCTGTGGCGGTTTTTCCCGCTGATGATCCGGC
>DALZRX010000313.1:0-5198 GCA_032015805.1 Achromobacter sp. | reverse complement strand
ACGGCGTTGGCTTGCGGTGGCGCGCTGTCCGGCTCCGTGCGCATCAGCGTGCGGATGCGGGCCAGCGTCTCGTCGTCCAGCGACTCGACCCATTGCGCGTCGCCGGCGCGGCGAAACAGCAGCGTGAACAGCCCCGACATGTCGCCGCGGTTCGGCGGCGGGGGCAGCATCCAGGTCACGACGCGGCGCCAGAATTCACCCCAGAAACCCGGGCGCGATGCGACGCCGGTGTCGCACAGGAGCGCGGTGGGATCGTTGTCCAGCAGCACCGAACGCACCGTGGCTGCCGTGCGGGCGGCGACGTCGGGATTGTTCTCGAGCACCTGCAGCAGGTAGCGCAGCCGCGCGTGGCGGGGATCGCGCCCGTCCTCACGCGCCAGGGCGCCGTCCGGCCGGTTCAGCCAGCGTCCAAGTTCAATCAGCCACAGATTGCGCTCTGCCAGCGGCGCTTGCGGATCGGCGCTGGACAGGATGACGTCAAGCTGGGGGCCGCCACGCCGCATAGCCCGCCAATTGCGCCGCAGGGAGGTAAGCATGGTCGGGCCTCGGGGTTATCGGGTGTCGGGATCGCGGCGCAAAGAGAAACCCTGCGCCTCGTTCATGGCCAGGTAGCTGACGTTGCGCGATACCACCGGCGGCTTGTCGCCCGCGTGCAGTGCGCGCACCTCGTCCAGCACCATCTTGTCGGCCAGTGTCATGCGGTCGATCATCCGCAGGTACTGCATCCAGCTTTCCACCAGGAAGACCTCGCGCCAGACGCCCTCGCGCTCCAGATCGCGAAAAAGCTGCCACTGCTGCGCGCCATTGCGCAGCCGCAGCAGGCGCAGCGGCCGCGCGGCGTGGATCAGCGTGGCAAGCTTGTCGGGGTGGATCAGGTATTCCACCGCGACCAGCACCGCGCCGCGCTGCGTGTTGAAGCCGGCGGCGGCCATGGCCGGTTCGGTGTCGTCCGCGCGGGTCAGCGACTGGGCGTCCACCTGTTCCGGCAGGCGCGAGCGGTATAGCAAGGCCACGGTCACGCCCAGCATGATGCCCGCGGCGGACAGCGCGCCGGAAACGCCCATCGTCCCCGCGAAGTGCCCCCACATGAACGAACCCGCCGCCAGGCCGCCGAAGATGGCGGTCTGGTACAGCGCCAGCGCGCGCGCCTTGACCCAGTCCGGCACCAGAAGCTGGACGGTCGTGTTGTAGGTAGCCAGGACGCCGATCCAGCAGCCGCCCGACAACAGCAACGCTGGAAACGCGACCCACAGGGTGTCGGTCAGGCCCAACGCCAGCAGGCAGGCGGCCAGCAGGGCCGCGGCCACGCTGATCAGGCCGCCCGATCCCCACGCCGCGCGCGCCCGGCGCACCAGCACGCTGCCCAGGATGGCCCCCACGCCCAGCGCGCCGAGCATGTAGCCATACAGCAGCGCACTGCCGCGTTGGTGCTGGTGCGCCAGAAGCGGCAACAGCGCCCACAGCGCGCTGGCCGACAGGCCGAAGGCGAACGAGCGCAGCATCACCACGCGCGTGACCGTGGAATGCTGGGTGTAGCGCAGCGCGGCCACCACGCCCTCGAAGAGGCCTTCTGGCGGCAGCCGGCGTTCAGGCAGGTCGCGCTTCCAGCGCCAGATCGCCCAGATCAGGGCGCCATAGCAAAAGCAGTTCAGGAGGAACACCCAGGAGGTGCCCAGGGCGCCCAGCAGGAGCCCCCCGATGGCCGGTCCCACCGCGCGCGCCACGTTGAAGTTCACGCTGTTGAGCAGCACCGCGCTGCCCACGTGCTCGCGGGGAACCTGTTCGCCCACCGCGGCCTGCCAGGCCGGCGTGACGATCGCGCTGCCGATGGCGATGCAGAACACGGACGCGATCAGCGTGATGGGGTGCAGCAGTCCGGCAAAGGCGAGGATGGTGATGAAGATGCCGCCCGCCAGCTCCAGCAGCATGCCGGCAAGCATGACCTTGCGACGGTCGTGGTTGTCGGCGAGCACGCCGGTCAGGATGGACAGGGCGACCAGCGGAAAGGCGGCCGCGACCTGGATCATGGCCACCATCAACGGGCTGCTCTGCTCCGTGGTGATGACCCAGGCCGCGGCGACGGATTGCGCCCAGGTGCCCAGGTTCGCAAACAGGTTGGCGATCCAGATGACGCGGAAGGCGGGAAAGGCGAAAGGGGAAAGCGTGCTGACCTGCAGCACAGGCGCGGGCGCGGCCGGAGGGGCCGCCGGCAGGTCGGTCGAAGCCGAAACGGGCTGCAGCATGAGGACGTGGCCGGACGCGAGGAGGGGCGCCCGTACTAGGCTGGGTCGGGGTCGCTCAATGGTACGCCCAAGCCATGCGGCCGTGGAGAGCGGCAGGCGCTTTTCCAGTAACCTTCGCGCTGGCCTGTTACGGGCCGGGGCATCGCTGCGAAGGCGCCCTGTTTCACTCTTTACTTTTGCTGAATCAATGACCCTGACTTTCAACGGGCGCGCGTTCGCCGCCCTGCTTGCCGTGACCGCCGTGCTGGCGCTGATCGCCACCGTGGGTGCGCCCTATCCGTTCCTGCGTGGATTCGTGGGCGACGTGGTGGCGGTGGGCTGGGCCTATCTGCTCTACCGCAGCTTCATCCGCGCGGGCGTGTTGGCGCTGGCCCTTGCGGCCCTGTTCACGGGATACGCGGTGGAATTGGCCCAATACCTGGGCCGGCATTTTGGCTGGCAAATCGAGCAACCGGTCCTGCGCGTGGTTTTCGGCAGCGTGCCGGACTGGTGGGACGTGCTCGCCTACACGGTGGGGTTTGCCATCGTGCTGGCGCTCGCCGGCGGCAATGCGCGCCGCCAGCGGAACGCGGCATTGCAGAGCGCCCGGATGCAAGTCAGCCTGCGCGCAAGACGCTAGCACCCTTGCGTTGCCCGGGCGCGCGGATCGCCGCCTCGGGGTGCGCGGATCAGCTTGCTTGGCAGACCGTGTCGTCGCGTTGCGCGCGCACGGCGGGTGCTGCTGCGCGCAGCGGCTGAAGGCGGGCGTTCCTGAAGGGGGCCAGCAATTCGGCCCAGGAAGCGGGGAACAACGGCGTCGCGTGGCGGACGGCGTCGCGACGGGCATAGTGGGTGAGCAGCTGTTGGCCGATCGGAGCGTCTCCCAGCGGGTGGCGGGTGTTCATGGTATTTCCGTATTGCGTTGAAATTGTATTCATTGTACGCCTTGGCCGCGCACCGGTCCAGCCTGCCTGGAAGCCGCTAACCGCTTGAAATGGCTTGGACTGTCCCTCTTTAGAAGAGTCCACCTCGGGATTGCCCTAGCAGTCCAAAAGAGTAGACGGTATACAATGTTCACCATGCCCGGGCTAAGACAGGCCTGGAATTTCTCCCACTGGACCTGGAGCGAGTCATGGCAGAACTGATGAACCGAGATGAATTCCGCACGGCGTTGGAAAACGCGATCAAGGGCAAGAGCGCAAACGCATCGCCCTTTTCCATCGCCTGGGCCGAAGGCAAGCTGAGCCGTGAACATCTGTCACGCTGGGCCGAGAACCACTATCACTATGTCGGCCCCTTCGCCGACTATCTGGGCTACCTGTACGCCCGCACGCCGGATACCTACACCGAGGCCAAGGACTTCCTGCTGGCCAACATGTACGAAGAGGAAATCGGCGGCGACCGCCATACCGACCTGCTGATCCGCTTTGCGCAAGCCTGCGGCACGACCCGCGAGCGGGTCACCAATCCGGACAACATGTCGCCCACGACCCGCGCGCTGCAAAGCTGGTGTTACGCCGTGGCCATGCGTGAGGATCCGATCGTGGCGGTGGCGGGGCTGGTGGTGGGCCTGGAATCGCAGGTGCCCTCCATCTACCGCAAGCAGACGCCGACGCTGCGCGAGAAATACGGTTTCACGGACGAGGAAGTGGAATTCTTCGATCTGCACATCGTGTCCGACGAGATACACGGCGAACGCGGCTACCAGATCGTGCTGGAACACGCCAACACGGTCGACCTGCAGCAGCGCTGCCTGAAGATTTGCGAGATCGGGGCGCAGATGCGGTTGCTGTACACCACGGCGCTCTACACCGACTACGTGCAGGACGAGATCAAGCTGCCCGAACTGGGTCTTGCCGCCTGATTTCGCTTCGCCGCCCGGCCACGCCCGGGCGGCCGCCGCACCGCAGAACCTGGATGAAGACCTCATGCCTACCGTTGTGTTTCATAAAGGCGGCCAGACCTACACCGATGTGGTGAAGGACAACACCAACCTGGTGGTGCGGGCCGGCATCAAGCAGTTCCCGTTTCCCCACCTGCGCTACGAATGCGGCATGGGCAAATGCGCCAAGTGCGCCTGCCGCATCATTGCCGGCGCGGAACATCTGCCGCCGGTGAACTGGAAGGAAAAGAAGCAGTTGGGCGAGCGCATCGATCAGGGCTACCGGCTGGCGTGCCAGCTCTGGCTCAACAGCGACATCGAGCTGGCCCAGGACGTGGAGGCATGACGGCGATGGCATCGACCTATGTGATCCTGACTTCCAAGCCCGGCGTGTTCCGCACCGAGGCGGGTGAGGGGGCGGACATCATCGAGACCTACGACTACGTGTTCTACGGACGCGCACTCGCGGTCTTCAGCATTGCCCGCCTGGACCAGGAGATCAAGCTGGTCGTCACCGAGGAAACGCCGCCTTACGTGGTCAACCGCGTGCCGTCCAAGTTCCTGGAGAAGTTCTCGTCGGTGGAGGCGGCCCGCAAGGAGCTGGCGCACCTGACGCGTTTTGGCAGCATGGCTTCGACGCTGACGCTGCGGTCCGGCGGCAACGCCGCGGAGCATTGAATACATGGTCCAGATCACTTTCATTTCCAACGGCGGCAAGGTCGCCACCGCGCCGGAAAACAGCAATCTGCTGCGCGTGTCGCTCAAGGAAAAGGGCGGCATCCCGTTCAAGTGCGGGGGCGGCCTGTGCGGCACGTGCAAGTGCCGGATCGAGGAAGGCCTTGAAAATACCGATGCGATCAAGCCCAAGGAACGCAAGCACTTGCGCCCGGAGGACTTCGAGGCCGGTTACCGGATGGCCTGCCAGACCTTCGTGAATGGCGACGTCAAGGTGTCGTGGGTGGTGCAGAACGGCAAGGGCGTCGTGGTGGGCACGACACCCGGCGCCATGGAAACCGCCGCGGGCTGACGGCGATACGGGTGTGGCGGCGGCGTCGCCGTCGGCGCGGCCGTCGCGGAACCGCGATTTCGCGCCT
>DALZRX010000312.1:0-5202 GCA_032015805.1 Achromobacter sp. | reverse complement strand
GCGCTCGAACCGGACCTGTTGCTGCTTGACGAACCTTTCAGCGCGCTCGACCCCGCCCTGCGCCGCCAGCTCTCCGCGTGCTGCCACGAGGAAGTGGCGCGCCGTGGCGCGGCACTCATCTGCATCAGCCACGATCCACTGGAACTGCTGGGCCTGGTCGACCGCTGCGTGTTGGTCCGGCACGGCAGCTCTACGCCGGTCGCGCTTAGCGGCGCAAGCGACGGTCCCGGCCGCGCCGCCGACGCCGAACGCCTGCATGCCCTGCTGCTCGACTCAAGGAAGCAACCATGACCTACCTCGTCCTGCACATCGTGCATCTCTACGCCGCGCTGGTCTTCATCGGCACCGTGATCTTCGAGGTCCTGTTCCTGGAACCCGTCGCCAGGCGGCTTCCCGCGGACGTGCGCCGCGCGCTGTCGCAGGAACTTGCGCCGCGCGTGCGAGGTGTGATGCCGTGGGTGCTGGTCGTGCTGTATGCCTGCGGGCTCGGCATGGCGTGGCACTACCGCACCGTGCTCGCCAGCCCTGGCAGCTCTGCCTTCGGCGCCCTGCTGCTGCTCAAGATGGCGCTGGCCGGCAGCGTGCTGCTGCACGTCATCACGGCCATGACGCTGGCGCGCCGCCAACGCCTGCACGCCACGCTGCGCTCGCGGGTGCACCTGAGCGTGTTCTGTCACATGGCCGGCATCGTCTTGCTGGCCAAGATCATGTTTCACATCTCCTGGTAACGCCCAGCTTTGTTCTTCGTGGAATCCCTCTGATGTCTACCCCTGTCCTGCGCCAGCTCGCATCCACCCTCACCCTGGGCGCCCTCGGGCTGTCCGTCGCTATGGCGCAGGAGGCGCCTTCGCTGGCCCCCGTGGTCGTGCGGGGCGTTTCCGTTCCGAACGCTCTTGAACCCAGCGTATCCCGTACGCAGGCTGAACTGCAGGCCGTGCCGGGCGGTACAAACCTCATACAGCCGCAGCACGAGGTCCGCCTGGTCACGTTGCGCGACGCCCTCGAGTTCCAGCCCGGCGTCATTGTCCAGGAGTTTTTTGGCGGCCTGGATCAGCCGCGATTGAACATCCGCGGCTCCGGCATCCAGAGCAATCCGCTGTCGCGCGGCATCCTGCTGATGCAGGACGGCCTGCCGCTCAATGACGCCGACGGCTCATTCATCATCAGCCTGCTCGAACCCCGCAACGCAGGGATCATCAGCGTGCGGCGCGGCGCCAATGCGCTGGCCCCCGGCGCCAGCACACTGGGCGGCGAGGTGGACTTCCAGTCGCTCACCGGCACGCAAGGCGATTTCATCCGGCTGGGCGGCGGCAGCTTCGGCATGCGCAACGTCACGCTCGCCAAGGGCTTCGAGGACGAGCGCTTCGACGGCCGCTTTGCTTTCGGCTACGACAAGTCCGACGGCTACCGCCACCACTCGTCGTCCGAGCGCACCAGCTTCCAGGGCAACGTGGGATTCCGCCGCGGCCTTTTTGAAAACCGCACCTATCTTTCCTATACCGACCTGAAGTTCGAAATTCCCCAACCCATCCCGAAGGCGCGCATGTACGAGGACCCGCGCAGCGTGCTGGGCGACGGCACCTCGCCGCAGGACATCGCCAACAACGTCTACAACCGCGACCCGCACCGCGACACCAGCCAGTTCCGCCTCGCCAACCGCAGCTTCTGGGGCACCGAGACCTTCAACCAGACGGCCGGCGTCTACTGGCAGCACACCAACGACGACTTCACCAATCCCCAGGTCGCCAACGTGACCGACAGCGACACCTACGGCCTGGCCTGGCAGTTGAACGGCAAGATCGGCACGGTGGACTACCGCGCCGGGCTGGACTGGCAGCGCAGCAACATGGACCGCGACCTGTATGCGATTCGCCCCGCCGACGGCCAGCGCCTGCAGCGCTTTGGCAACTACGACCTGCGCGCCGAGAACCGCAGCGCGATGGTCGGCCTGGACTGGCACCTGACGCCGCAGTTCAGCGTGGTCGGTGACGTGAAATACACGGTCGCCGTGCGCGATGCCCACGAACGCAACAGCAGCAAGACGCTGGACCAGGACTGGCGTTACGCCACCCCGAAGATGGGCGTGATCTGGCAACCGGCCGCGTCGCAGCGCTGGTACGCAAACGTCAGCCGCAGCAATGAGGTGCCGACCTTCTGGGAAATCGTCAACGGCGAAGTCGCCGCGCCCATGAATCCGGCCACCGCCAGCACGTCGATGAGCAAGCTGGACCTGCAGCGTGCGCTGACGTACGAGGTCGGCGGCGACGGCACCTTCACCGTGGCCGGCCGCGACCAGCAATGGAGCGTGTCGCTGTACCGGAGCAAGGTCGATGATGAGCTGATGTCCGTCACCAACGAGAACGGCACCCCGGCGGGCACCTACAACTACAACGGCCGCACGCGGCATCAGGGCATCGAGGCGGGACTCTCCGGCACGCTGCCCTCGCCCGGCGCCGGCATGTTCGACTACCGCATCGCCTACACGCTGAGCGACTTCCGCTTCCGCAATGGCCAATACGAAGGCAACCGCATTGCCGGCGTGCCGCGCCACCTGCTCAGCGCCGAAGTGATGTACCGCATCGGCGGCTGGCGCTTCGGACCCAACGTGCGCTGGCTGATGAGCGACACCGAGACCAACCACGCCAATGCGCCCGGCACGCAGCAGGAAGCCTATGCCCTGCTCGGTTTCAAGGTCGCCTACGAGCACGACGCGCACTGGAGCGGCTACGTTACGGCCGACAACCTCACCGACAAGACCTACGCCAGCAGTTACGCCATCCGCAACACCGCCACGCCGGCCATGCCCATCTTCCTGCCGGGCAATGGCCGCGCGTTCAGCGCGGGGGTGGCGTACAAGTTCTGACGCCAGCCACCCACGCCGGCATCAGAACTCCGTGGTCACCGACAGCAGCACCGTCAGCGGCGCGCCGACCGTCAGGCCTTCGCGGGCCGCGGACTGCCAGTAGTTCTTGTTCAGGACGTTCTCGACCATGGCGCGGATGACCACCGGCTTGCCATTGGCATTGAAGGCATAGCGGGCGCCGACGTCGAATCGCGTCCAGCCGGGGATTTCCTGCGTGTTGCTCACGTCGACCATCTGCGAACTGGTGCGCAGCATCCGCGCGGTCAGCGTGAGGCCGGGCACGAAAGGCGTGTCCCATTCGGCCGCCGCGTTGAATTGGAAGCGCGGCACCGCGGGCGCGCGGTTGCCGTCGTTGACCCCACCCTCGGTGCGGGTCAGGCGCGCATCGGTATACGCCACGCCGCCCAGCAGACGGACCCCGTGCGCCGGTTCGCCCTGCACCAGGAACTCCAGCCCGCGGTTGCGCTGCTGGCCATTGGAGACGTAGCGCAGCGAATCCGGGTCCAGATAGCTGCTTGGGCGCTCGATCTGGAACGCGCTCAGGGTGGTTTCGAACTGGCCGAAGTCGTACTTGGCGCCCAGCTCGAACTGCTTGGAGATTTCCGGGGCGAAGACCTCGCCGGCGTTGACGGCCCCTTCGGGCGCGGTGCCGCCCTGGCTCAGGCCCTCGATGTAGTTGCCGTAGAGCGCCAGCCGCTCGGTGGGTTTCACGGTCAGCGCAAAAGCCGGCGTGACCGCGGACTTGTTGTAGTCAGACGTCTGGCGACCGGTCGCGGCGTCGAAGTTGGTGGACTCCACCCGCTGGTGCCGCACGCCCGCGATGAACTGCACCCGGTCCTCGGCCAGGGAGATCGTGTCGGCAAGCGCGAGGCTGACCAGCCGCGTGTCGCTGGCACGGGGCAGATCCGACGGCCTCCTGATATTCGGCTTGGCGAGGTCCGCGGGCTGGTAAATATTGGAGAACACCGTGCTCGACCGGATCCGGGCTGCGGAATAGTCGATATCCAGCACGCTGGCGCTCAGCGCGGGCTCGTGCTTGAGCGGTCCGGTCTGGAACCGTCCGCGCACGCCGACCTCGCCCGTCTTGCTGGTGAGCGATTCATTCAGCCGTGCCGGCACGGCGCCGATATCGCCCGCCTCGTTCAGCATGAGCCAGCTCGTCTGCAGGCTTTCGAAGTCGTGCTTGCGCGCCCCCAGCGCCCCGTAAACGGTCCAGTCCGGCGTCACGTCGTATTCGGCGCGCAGCGCGCCCGACCACTCCTTGGTCTTCCAGTACGTCCACGACGGAAAGAAATTGCGGCGCGCGTCCGGCGCACGCCCGATGTCCACGCCCGAAGGCGGCGGAAACAGCAGGCCGCTGCGCGCATCGGTGGTGCGGTTCTGGTAGTTGATGTCGCCTTCGACACGCAAGCGTTCGCCCTGGTAATCCAGGCCCAGCGCCACGGCGCCCAGGTTCTCGCTCGCCCCGTCCATCGGCAAGTCGCCGCCGCTGCCGGCCACGTTCAGGCGCACGCCCCATTCCTGGCTGTCGCCGTAGCGGCGAGACAGGTCGGCATGCGCGCCAAACTGGCTGTCGCCGATATAGGACACCGTAAAGCGGTTCAGCGGATCGGCGGCCGCTCGCTTGGGCACCAGGTTGATCGAGCCGCCCACGGATCCGTAAGGCGCCATCCCGTTCAGCAGGGCATTGGGACCGCGCAGCACTTCCACCCGTTCCACGCCGATCAGCGAACTGGAGTTACGCGGCGACACGCCGTACAGGCCGTTGAAAGACACGTCGTAGTTGAACAGCGTGAACCCGCGGATGTTGAATTCGTCCCGTCCCGCGCCGCGCGAATACGTATTGCGCACGGTAGGGTCGTTGACCAGGACGTCGCCGATGTTCTGCGCCTGCTGGTCCTCGATCAGCTTGGCGGTGTACTGGGTCGCGCTGAACGGCGTGCTCATGTCGTCGCGCTCGCCCAACAGGCCCAGGCGTCCGCCACGCGCCACCTGGCCGCCCGGGTAGACCGCCGGCAGTGCGCTGGATAGCCCGGACGCCGTCACCGTCACGGTCTCAAGCGTCGTGGCCTCGGAACTTGGCAGCACGCTCAGGCGATACTGGTTCGGCGCCTCGCGGGTGGCGCGCAGCCCCGTTCCAGCCAACGCACGCTCCAGCGCATCGTGGCTGGTATAGCGGCCCTTCACGCCGTTGCTGTGCCGATCGGCCACCAGCGCCGGCGGCGCGGCCAGCAGGATGCCCGACGCGTTCGCCAGCCGCGTCAGCACCTGGTTCAACGGCGCGGGAGCAATGTCGAAGGTGATCAGGTCGGCCACGCCCGTTGCCGCAGGCGCCGCCT
>DALZRX010000311.1:1126-5215 GCA_032015805.1 Achromobacter sp. | reverse complement strand
GCGTGCCGCGGGCCGCCGGCTCGACCTTCAGCCAGGCGCCCGCGGGCACGGGCTGCTGATCCAGCGTGTTGCCGATGGCGAGATGACAGCTTGAAAACTGCGGATGCCCGCCGTGCACCACGAATTCGATGCGATGGCCGTGGGCGCACAGCCAGCCTTCCAGCGCCTGGTCGCGCGCAATCTCGGCCGACAGCGTCTCGGGCTGCTTGGGCGTGGCCGGATAGCGGAACAGCCGCGTCGCCGCGACGCCCTGGATCTCGGCCGGGTGGGATTCGGGAAAGATGGCCCGGTCGAACGAGGCCAGGTCGCCGGGCGTGGCAAGACGCAGGGTGGTGCCGGCGGGCATCTGGACGCCGGCCAACTGCGTGGGCTGGGACAGCACCGTCTTGCGCGCGTCGTCGGCCTGCGCTTCGCGCTGGACCGAAAACCACTGGCTGAACTGCTGATACGGAAAAATGGCGCCGATGACCGCCAAAAAGGCCATCAACACGGTGCCGAACCGCCGGTGGCCGGCCAGCCATTCGCGCGCGCCGCGCGAGGTGGCCAGGACGGCCAGCCAGGTCAGCAGCGTGGAGAGGCAGGCCAGCGAGGCCGCCATCAGCACGTAGAAATTACCGCCAGGAAGGGATACCGGAATCATGGCGGCAATTATGCGCCAATCCGGCAGGCCGGAGCCGGCGCGGAAAGGTCCCCGGCCGGCCTCAGTCTCGTGCGGACGCCGAGCGGGTGGCAACCACCTGCAGCTTCAGTTCGCCCAGCGCCTGGAACAGCGCGTTGCGGCTGGCCTCGGGCAGTTCGGCGAACATGGATTTGACCCAGCTTTCGTGGGCCCGCGCCATGCGCGCGAAGCTTTTCTTGCCTTGCGGGGTCAGCTTGATGAGGGAGCTGCGACGGTCGGACTCGACCTTGGTCCGCACCACCAGACCTTCCTTTTCAAGCTGGTCGGTGATGCCGGTGATATTGCCGTTGGTGACCATCATGTGGCGCGACAGCTCGCCCATCTTCATGCCCTTGGGCGCGCGCTGCAATTGCGCCATCAGGTCGAAGCGGGGCAGGGTGGTGTCGAAGTCGTTGCGCAGGCGGCTGCGGATCTCTCCTTCGATGAGGTTGGCGCAGGTCAGCATGCGCAGCCACAGGCGCAGCGCGTGATGGTCGTCGGGCGCGGCGCGGGATTCCAGGTCTGGGGTGTCGGTCATGGCTCGGAAGATTACCGGGAATGCGAAGGAGAAGTGGGCGCCAGACCCATTTGTTCGAAGATGGCTTGGGTCAGCGGGCTGGTCGGATCATTGAGCGTCAGGACAATATCGAAGTGATTGGTGCCTGGCATCGGGACATATCTACCGGGAAAACCTCGCTCGCGCCATGCGGCGAGATAATCATTGCTCTGTCGCTTGAATTCGTCGGTTTCGGTTTCGCCGTAGCTGACCACCAGCGGGCAGCCGGCCTGCGGCAACTGCAGCGCCGGGCTGTTGCGGATGGCGTCGGCCTCGCTCATGCGCATCCACTCGTTGATGTGGGTGTGCACCAGCGGGCGCAGGTCGAACAGGCCCGAAAGGGGCGCGGCGCCGCGGACGACACCGGGCGGCACGTCGTAGCTGGCATGCCAGCCGCCGGCCAGCAGGGCGCCGACCAGATGCCCGCCCGCTGAGCTGCCGCACACGTGAATGCGCGAAGGATCGCCGCCATATTCGGCGATGTGGTGATGGACCCAGGCCAGCGCGCGCCGGTTCTGGTCGACGATGCGGTCCAGCGTCACGGCTGGGGCCAGCGAATAATTCACCGCCACGACCACCGCGCCCGCCTGCGTGAACGCGGGCGCCATGTTGCTGGACTCGTTCTTGGACAGGAGGCGCCAGTAGCCGCCGTGGATGAACACGAAGACGGGCGCGCCGCGCTGCCCAGGCGCCGCGCCCGCGGCTGGAAATATGTCCAGCAGTTCATCGGGGTGGTCGCCGAAAGGCACGTCCAGCGCGCAGTCGAGCGTGCGCCGCGCAGTGGCGCTGTCCTCGGCGTATTTCTTGAGTATCGGCTGGATGTCGGGTACTGTCGCGCGAGCGTTGTACTGGAGGTCCAGTTCGGCGCGGTCGTAGTTGCGGTAGAGGGTGACCATGGCGGCAGGTGGTAAAAACCCTAGACTTGTTTTGCCGATTACTTTAAACCTAAACTATGAACCACGCCAGTTTTCCCTGTACTGCATGACGGGATCGTGGCGTTGCCGGCAATACGTTCTGCAGGCACCGGCTTGATGGGGGCGGGTATCGCGCCGACCGGCCGGGCATAGAAGTCTTTCGCATCGCACCTTCAAAAAGAACACCCTCTGCGCGGGCTCGCGCACGGAGCACACCACCATGCGTTTGATCACTTCCTTCCTGGCTGCCGCCGCCCTGGTTCCCGCCATGGCGTACGCCGACACCGTCAAGGTCGGCATCGCCAACGACATTTCGGGCCCGTTCTCGGCGCTGGGCGCCGAAGCCCGCGACGGCTTCAACCTGGCCATCAAGCAATTGGGCAGCAAGCTGGGCGGACAGCCCGCGGAATTCCTGCAAACCGACATGGGCGGCAATCCGGACCAGGCCCGCCAGCTCGTCACGCGCTACATCCAGCGCGAAAAGGTCGATTTCTTCACGGGCCCCATCGGCTCGAACGTGGCCCTGGCCGTGGGCCCGGCGCTGTTCGCCGCCAAGGTGCCCTACCTGTCCAACAACCCCGGCCCCAGCCAGTTCGCGGGCGCGCAGTGCAACAACTATTGGTTCGGGACGTCCTACCAGAACGACGCGTTCCACGAGGCAGCGGGCAAGGTGGCGGCCGACCGCGGCTTCAAGAAGATGTTCATCATGGCCCCGGACTATCCGGCCGGCAAGGATGCACTGACCGGCTTCAAGCGCGGCTACAAGACCGCCCCGGGCGACGAGGTCTACACCAAGCTCGGCCAGATCGACTACGCCGCCGAGATCGCGCAGATCCGCGCCGCCAAGCCGGACGCCGTCTACATCTTCCTGCCGGGCGGCATGGGCATCAATTTCGTCAAGCAGTTCGTGTCCGCCGGCCTGTCGCAGGACGTCAAGCTGATCGGCCCGGGGTTCTCGGCCGACGAGGATGTGATCCAGGCCGTGGGCGACCCCATGCTGGGCATGTACAACACGGCGCAATGGGCGCATGACCTGGACGTGCCGCAGAACAAGGCCTTCGTTGAAGCCTTCCGCAAGGAATACAACGGCCGCTACCCCTCGGTCTACGCCGCCCAGGCGTATGACGTGATCATGGCCATGGACGCCGCGGTCAAGCAGGCCGGCGGCAAGGCCACGGACCGCGCCGCCATCATCAAGGCGCTGGAGAAGGCCGACTACCCGTCGGTGCGCGGCAGCTTCACCTACGGCAAGAACCATTACCCGATCCAGGCCTACTACCTGCGCGTCGTCGAAAAGGACGGCAGCGGCCGCATCACCAACAAGCTGGTGGGCAAGGTGTTCGACAAGTATCAGGACGTCTACGTCGGCGATTGCAAACTGTAGGTTTGCCCGCCCGAAGCGCTGCGCGCTTCCGGGATGTGGCCCACCCCCGAGGCGCTGCGCGCTCCCCCCTCAAGGGGGCGTCGCAGCGGACCGGCAAAGCCGGCTCCGCGCGACCCCGCTTGGGGCGGACAGGCCATGATTCGAGCGCTGCGATGTTCGTTGCGGGATGCAGGTTGGATAGCTTTGGTGAATTGATCGCGGGGGCCCATCGGCGACGCGCGGCAAGGGGGAAGTTTTCATGACGTTTACGCTGATCGTCGAGCAATTGCTGAACGGTCTGCAGTTTGGGTTGATGCTGTTTCTGATTGCGGCCGGGCTGACCCTGGTGTTCGGGATCATGGACATCATGAATCTGGCTCACGGCTCGCTCTACATGGCTGGCGCCTATGTCGCCGCCGAAACCATGCAACGCACCGGCTCGTTCACCGCCGCGGTCCTCGTGGCGGCGGTCGCGACAGGCATCGTCGGCATCGTGCTGGAACTCACGCTCATACGCCGCCTGGCGTTGCGCGACCACCTGGCCCAGGTGCTGGGCACCTACGCCGTCATCCTCATCGCCAATGACCTGGTCAAGATG
>DALZRX010000311.1:0-1116 GCA_032015805.1 Achromobacter sp. | reverse complement strand
CGTGCGCGTGCCGCTGCTGTTCCTGGGCGTGTTCGTGCTGGGCGCCATGCTGGCCGCGGTGGCCGGCGCGCTGCTGGGTCCGATCACATCGGTGCAGGTGGGCATGGGCGAGGAGATCCTGATCCTGGTGCTGGTGTGCATCGTCATCGGCGGCATCGGCTCGATCCGGGGCGCCTTCGTGGGCGCCTTGCTGGTCGGCATGGTCGACACCGCCGGCCGGGCCTTCCTGCCGATGCTGCTGCGTCAGGTGTTCTCTCCGGCTGTGGCTTCCAGCGTCGGCCCGACGCTTGCGGCCATTGCCATCTATGTGTTGATGGCGGCAGTGCTGGTATTCCGGCCCTCCGGCCTCTTTCCGGCGCGGGGCTGACCATGAAAACCAAGATCTGGACGGTGGCCCTGCTGGCTGCGCTGGCGGTGTTTCCGCTGGTGGCGCCGATGCTGGGCCTGGACTTCTACATTTCCTTCGTGCGGCGCGTGCTGATCTACGCGTTGGCCGCGACCAGCCTGAACCTCATTCTGGGGTACGGCGGCATGGTGGCCCTGGGCCACGCCGCGTTCTTCGGGGCGGGCGCCTACGCGGTCGGCATCCTCGCCATGTCGGGCGTCACGTCCGCGCTGGTGTCGTGGCCGGCGGCAATGGTGCTGGCGGGCGCGCTGGCCTGCATCACGGGCGCGATCTCGCTGCGCACGCGTGGGGTGTACTTCATCATGATTTCGCTCGCGTTTGCGCAGATGCTGTTCTACATCTTCATTTCGCTGCGCCAGTATGGCGGTGAAGACGGCCTGAACCTGCCCGGCTACTCCACCCTGCCGGGCGTCGACCTTTCCAACGACGTCAGCTTCTATTACCTGGTGCTTGTGTTGTTCGCGCTGCTGATGTGGGCCTTCGGCCACGTGGTGGCCTCGCGCTTCGGCATGGCGCTGCAGGGCATCCGGGAGAACGAATCGCGCATGGAGTCCATGGGCTATCCCGTCTACCGCATCAAGCTCATGGCGTTCACGCTGAGCGGCGCGGCGGCCGGGCTGGCGGGCGCGCTGCTCGCCAACCACAACCTCTTCATTTCGCCCAGCCTGATGCACTGGACCCAGTCGGCCAACCTGCTGATCATGGTGCTG
>DALZRX010000310.1:651-5233 GCA_032015805.1 Achromobacter sp. | reverse complement strand
GTGCAGTGGCAGCCCGTGTCCGCGGATCCGGCGCGCTATGCGCAGGCGTTGTATGGCCTGCTGCGCGACCTGGACGGGCAGGGCTATGCGCGCATCATTGTCCAGGCGCCGCCCGCCACCGCTGACTGGCACGCGGTCAACGACCGCATCGGCCGGGCCGCTGCCGCTTTCACGCTGGACACCACGGGCCTGTAGCCTGCCGCTCAAGCGGCCAGGAATTCTCCGATCCGTTCCACGGCCTGCCGCAAGGGCGGCAGAAACTCCTCCTTCAATCGGCTGAGCGGCACGCGCGCCGCTTTCACGCTGACATTCACGGCGCCGCAGGCCTTGCCGCTGGCCGAGCGCACGGCCACCGAGATGGCGCGCACGTTCAGTTCCAGTTCCTGGTCGACCACGGCATAACCCTGTTCGCGGATGCGTGCCAGTTCCGCGCGCAGTTTCGCTTCGGTGTTCAGCGTGAATTCGGTGTAGGGCTGCAGGTCGGTCGCGGCGAAATACCGCGCCAGCGCGGGCTCCGGCAGTTCGGCCAGCAGCACGCGTCCGATCGACGTGCAGTACGCCGGCAGGCGGCTGCCCAAGCCCATTGATGTCGCCAGCAGGCGGTTCACTTCGGAGCGCGCCAGGTAGAGCATTTCGTGGCCTTCCATGATGGCGAGCGCGCAGGTCTCGTTCACGGTTGCGCTCAGCTCCTCCAGCACGGGCTGCGCCAGCGACACGAACGGCGTGGACGAGAAATACGCATAGCCCAGGCCCAGGATCCGCGGCGTCAGCACATAGAGCCGGCCATGCTGTTCGGCCATGCCCAGCAGGATCAATGTGTGCAGGCAGCGCTGAACGACAGCGCGCGGCAGGCCGGCGCGCCGGCTCAGTTCCGCGGCGGTCTGTGGATGACGGCGGGTGCCGAACGCGCGGATCACGTGCAGGCCGCGCGCCAGCGTCAGCATGTAATCCGGATCGCCGCGCAATTGGTCGGGGTGGTCTTCGGCCGCGAACGGCGCCGCGTACCCGGGTGGAGGCAGGTTCGGCAGCATCAGCCGGCGCGCAACGGCGCGCCGGTGCGCGCCTGCAGTTCGGTCAGGGTCATGCCGTCGATCATATCCCGGACAACCAGTCCGTCCGGCGTGACGTCGATGACCGCCAGATCGGTATAGATGCGGTCCACCACGCCGGCACCGGTGAGCGGATAGGTGCAGCGCTCCACGATCTTGGGATCACCGTTCTTGCTGTTGTGCTCCATCATGATGAAGACGCTGCGCGCGCCCACGGCCAAGTCCATCGCGCCGCCGACAGCCGGCGCCTCGCCCGGCTTGTTGAGCGACCAGTTCGCCAGGTCGCCGTTGGCCGCGACCTGCATGCCGCCCATGACGCAGATGTCCAGGTGGCCGCCCCGCATCATCGCGAACGAGTCCGCATGATGGAAGTAGGCCCCGCCGGCAAGCAGCGTCACGGGTTGCTTGCCAGCGTTGATGAGGTCCAGGTTGACGTCGGCCTCGGACGGAGGCGGACCCATGCCGAGGATGCCGTTCTCGCTGTGCAGCACGATCTCGCGGTCCTCGGGCAGGTGCGCGGCCACCAGCACCGGCATGCCGATGCCCAGGTTCACGTAGCTGCCGTCGGGGATGTCCAGGGCCAGGCGGCGCGCCATGGCTTCGCGGGTCAGGGGACGAAACATGCGGACTCCTTCACGAAGGATGGGCTTAGCTGGAAAAGGCGGCGTTGGGCACTTCGGTGATGCGCGTGACGAAGATGCCGGGCGTCACCACTGCCTCGGGCTGCAGCTCGCCCAACTCGGCCCTGGCGCGCACCTGCACGATGGTGGTCTTGGCGGCCATGCACATGATGGGACCGAAGTTGCGCGCGCTCATGTTGTAGGTCAGATTGCCCCAGCGGTCGCCGCGGTCGGCCTTGACCAGCGCGAAGTCGCCGTGGAGCGGCTCCTCGAACACGTGGCCGCGGCCGTTGATCATGCGGGTCTCCTTGCCGCGCGCAAGCTCGGTGCCGTAGGCGGTGGGCGTGAAAAACCCGCCCAGGCCGGCGCCGGCCGCGCGCAGCCGCTCGGCGATGGTGCCTTGCGGCACGCATTCCAAGTCGATGCGGCCCTGGCGGTACAGCTCGTCAAAGACCCAGGAGTGGGACGCCTTCGGAAACGAGCAGATGACCTTGCGCACGCGCCCGGCCTTGACCAGCGCCGCCAGACCCGTTTCGCGGTTGCCCGCGTTGTTGCTGACCACGGTCAGTTCACGCGCGCCCTGGTCGATGAGCGCATGGATCAGTTCGGTGGGCATGCCGGCGCCGCCGAACCCGCTGATCAGCACGGTGGCGCCATCGTGGATGTCCGCGACCGCGGCCTCGGGAGTGTCGATGAACTTGTTGATCATGGAGGGCTCCGATGGGTGGCGGGCGCCGAGGCGCCCGGCCACGCTCAGTTCACGGTGATGTTCGCCTGCTTGATGATCTCGGCGTAGCGCGCCGAGTCCTTCTTCATCAAGTCGGCAAACTGCGCCGGCGTGCCGCCCACCGGCAGAAAGCCCGCGTCCACGAACTTCTGCCGCACATCCGGCTCCTTGACGATCTCGCTGATCTCGCGTGCCATGCGTTCGATGATCGGCTTGGGCGTATTGGCGGGGGCCATCAGGCCGGCCCAGGAGCCGGTGACAAAGCCCGCCATGCCCGCTTCTTCCATCGTGGGAATGTCCGGTTCAGTGGGCCAGCGCTCCTTGCCCGTGAACGCCAGCGCCTTCAGGCGGTTCTGCTTGACGTACTGCATCGGCACGAGGATGGGGTCGAACACCATCGACACGCGATTGCCCAGCAGGTCGGTCAGGATCGGCGCGCTGCCCTTGTACGCCACATGCGTCATCGTGATCTTGTTCTGCAACGCGAAGTCGGCGCCGGTCAGGTGCGCGCTGGACCCGTTGCCGCTGGACGCATAGGTGAGCTTGTCCGGGTTCTTGCGGGCATAGGCAACAAGCTCTGCCACGGTCTTGACGGGCATTTCGTTCGACACGAAGAGGAACAGCGGCAGGTCCGCCATCTGCACGACCGGTGTCAGGTCGGCGGGCGTGTAGCCCAGCTTGTACAGGTGAAAGTTGATGATGTAGGCCGGCAGCATCGACAGGAAGGTATAGCCGTCGGGCTCCGCCTTGGCCGCTATGGCCGACCCCAGGCTGCTGTTGGCGCCGGGACGGTTCTCGACCACGATGGTCTGGTTCAGCCGCGGCCCCAGCTTTTCCATCACGATGCGCGTCACGATGTCGGTCGATCCGCCAGGCGTGTACGGCACGATGATCTTGATGGGTTTGCTGGGCCAGTTGTCCGCCGCGAGGGCGGGGCCGGCGGCGGCGAGGGCGGTTGCCGCCAGCGCGGCGGACAGCAGGTTTCTGAGGACCTGGCGGCGGTCAGTGGCCGCCGGGCGATGGGGCTGCGACTTGCATGCGTTTGCCATGGACTTGTCTCCTCCATGAATCGGCCGATTGACGATGCGCGTCCGGGTTTTTGTGTGACGCGACCGGCTATTTTTAAGGGGCTGCGGCTTTGCTGGCTATCGGACAAAGTCGCAAAAAAAGTATGGCACGGGGGCGTGGACGCGACGGCGCACCGGGGCCCCAATAAAGTTCGATCACCGGACACGTCCGAGATGAGCCTGCGCACGCGATTCTTACGGGTTTTCACTAGGGATTCGCGCGTTGTTCACGCTGTGGACATGCCTTAATCTGGCGGCCGGTCCAGTAAGGCGGGACCTGGTTTCAGCCGCTTCTGGCTACGAGCCTCGAGCGGCCATCTATCTCAGGAGAAGCAGAACATGAAGCGGAAATTGATGGTTGCGGCCGGCGCGCTTGCCCTGGCCTGCGCGTCCCAGGCGGCGATGGCCGGTCCCACGCTGGACGCGGTGAAAAAGAAGGGATTCGTGCAATGCGGCCTGACGGACGGCGTCTCCGGATTCTCCGCGACGAACAGCAAGGGCGAATGGGAAGGCATGGACGTGGACATCTGCCGCGCGGTGGCGGCGGCGGTGTTCGGCGATGCTTCCAAATTCAAGGGCACCGCGCTCTCCACCCAGCAACGCTTCACCGCGCTGCAATCCGGTGAGGTCGACGTGCTGCTGCGCACCGTGACGCTCACCCAGACGCGCGACACCTCGCTGGGCCTGTCGGCGGTGGCCGCCAGCTTCTATGACGGCCAGGGCATCCTGGTGAGCAAGAAACTGGGCGTCAAAAGCGCCAAGGAACTGAACGGCGCCACGGTCTGCGTGCAGCCCGGCACCACCACCGAACTCAACCTGGCCGACTGGTTCCGCGCCAACAACATCGAGTTCAAGCCCGTCGTGATCGACAAGGTGACCGAAGTCGTGCGCGCCTTTGAATCCGGCCGCTGCGATGCCTTCACGGACGACGCCTCGCAACTGGCCGCCGTGCGCGCCACCCAAGTGGCCAACCCCGACGACTACGAGATCCTGCCCGAGCGCTTTTCGAAGGAACCCCTGGGTCCCATGGTCCGCCAGGGCGACGAGAACTGGCTGGGCATCGTGCGCTGGACGCTGTTCGCGCTGCTGGAAGCCGAGGAATACGGCATCACGCAGAAG
>DALZRX010000310.1:0-641 GCA_032015805.1 Achromobacter sp. | reverse complement strand
GCCGGTATCGTGGGTAGCGGACGGATAACCCGTCCGTCCGTCAGCGCGAGGCCTGCTTCGGGAGGCCTCGCCGTTTCCGGTTGTCCCGGCCATGAACGCGCGTGTGCGCGGCTACAGCAGGCGCTGAGCCAGTCCTCGGCCCCGCCGGTTCAAGCCCAGCCGCAGACTCCCATCGCGCTCGACCTGCCCGCCGGCTGCGGGGACGCCGCTTGATGCTTCCCAGGCGGCGTCCTGGTTTGTTCCGGCTGGCGGAACATGGCAGGGAATGGTTCCATGCGCCCAAGGGGAAATGGCTCTATCGCGAATCCGCCAGGCTCCCTATGATGTCCGTTGCGCGGGTGGCCTTGCCACCCGCACTGCCATTGATAACTACCAGGGAAATAAAGATGAACGGCGCCGACAGCCTCTGCGACACCTTGCTTGCCAATGATGTGGACGTTTGCTTTGCAAATCCGGGCACATCCGAGATGCACTTTGTGGCGGCCCTGGATCGCAAGCCCAAGATGCGCTGCGTGCTGGGCCTGTTCGAAGGCGTGGTGACGGGCGCCGCCGACGGCTATGCGCGCATGGCCGACAAGCCGGCGGCGACGCTGCTGCACCTGGGGCCGGGCCTGGGCAACGGCCTGGCCAACCTGCACAAC
>DALZRX010000309.1:0-5275 GCA_032015805.1 Achromobacter sp. | reverse complement strand
TAGGCGGGATCCCGCGAGATGGGGCACGTCATGCAGTGCCCGCCCCCACGGCCCCGCCCCAGCTCCGCGCCAGTGAAGGTAATGACTTCGATGCCCGCCTTGCGCAGCAGCGTATTGGTGTAGACGTTGCGGTCATAGGCCAGCACGACCCCGGGCGAGATGCAGACCAGGTTGGCGCCGCTGTCCCACTGCGTGCGTTCGCGCACATAGGCGTTGCCGCCGGTCTCGACGACGCGCATCTTCTTCACGCCCAGCGCCTCGCCGATCACGTCCACCAGCGACCCCTTGTCCTTGTGCAGCTCCAGCGATCCCGGGGCGCTGCCCGGCCGGTAGGAGAAGGCCTGAACATTGTTGACGATGTCCGGATACATCAGTACGCAGTCGCGGTCCGCAAAGGTCAGCACGGTGTCCAGGTGCATGGCCGCGCGCAGCTTGGGCATGGCCGCCACGATCACCCGGTCGACCGCGTCCTTGGCGAAGAGGCTGGCCGCAAGCTGGCTGATGGCCTGGCGCGAGGTGCGCTCGCTCATGCCGATCATCACCGTGCGGTTGCCGATGGGCATGACGTCGCCGCCTTCCAGCGTGGCCAGCCCGTGGTCGGCCGTGGGGTCGCCCCACCACACGTTCACCTTGCCGGCAAAACGCGGATGGAACTTGTAGATCGAGGACGTCAGGATCGTTTCTTCGTGCCGCGCGGGCCAGTACAGCGGATTGAGTGTGACGCCGCCATAGATCCAGCAGGTCGTGTCGCGCGTGTACAGCGTGTTGGGCAGCGGCGGCAGCAGGTATTCCGTGACGCCGGCGGCCTCCTTGATCAACGCAAGCTGCTCGCCACCGATCGACTCGGGAAACTCCTCGGTGGACAGGCCGCCAATCAGCGTCTCGGCCAGCTTGCGCGCCGGCAGGCCATCCAGGTAGCTGCGGATCTCGTCAAGCAAGCCCAGGCCGACCTGGTTGGCCACGACCTGGTTGTCCAGGATCCACTTTTTTGCCTCGGGCACCGCGACCGTCTCGGCCAGCAGATTGTGCATTTCCACGACATCCACGCCGCGGTCCCGCATTTTTGTCATGAAGTCGAAATGGTCGCGCTTCGCGTTGTCGACCCACATGACGTCGTCGAACAGCAACGCATCGCAATTCGAGGGTGTCAATCTCTCGTGCGCACGTCCCGGCGCGCAAACCATCACCGTGCGCAGTTGCCCGACTTCTGAATGGACTCCAAATTCTTCGGTATCAGCCATGACTAGCTCCCAGACGTTAAATGGCGATCCAGCCGTAAACCAGGCCAACGATGGCGGCCAAGGCTCCGACGCATGCCACGATGAAAACGACCAACTCCCAACCCGTGAAGAATGACCGGCCCTGCTCGCGCCGGGCCCAGAAGTACAGCGCCGACCCGGGCGCGTACAACAGCGCCGACAGCAGCAGGAACTTCAAGCCGCCGGCCAAGATCATGAAAATGGTGTAAATGGCCGCGATGCTGGCAAGCGTCAGATCGCGCTTGCGGTCCTTGTCGCCGGTATAGGTTTCGCCGCGCTTGGCGAGCTGCCAGCCGAACCCGGCGACGAGCAGATAGGGAATCAGCGACATCGCGCTGGTCAGGCTCAGCATCAGCGCGAACGCGTCGCGCGACCAGTACGTGCTGATGACGAAGAGCTGCACGATGATGTTGGTCACCCACAGCGCCACGACCGGCACGCCGTTCTTGTTCTCGCGGGCAAACGCGCGCGGCATGTCTTCGTTCTTGGAGGCCGCGTGCATCACTTCCGCGCAGATCAGCGACCAGGCCAAGTACGCCCCGAGCACCGAAATCAGCAGGCCCACGCTGACGAACACCGCGCCCCACGGCCCCACCACCGATTCCAGCACGCCGGCCATGGACGGCTGGCGCAGCGCGGCGATGTCGCTCTGCTGCATGGCGGCATAGGGCAGCAGCGTGACCAGCACCATCAGCAGCAGCGCGGTCACGAATCCGATCAGCGTGGCCACCCCCACATGCGACCGCTGGGACGCGAAGCGGGAATACACGCTGGCGCCCTCAATGCCAAGAAAGACGAAGACGGTCACCAGCATGGTTCGCCGCACTTGCTCAAAGAGGCCGTAGCCGCTCATCTCGCCCCAGAAATTGATGCGGAACAGGTCGACCTTGAACGCCACGAACAGCACGATGATGAACACCACGATCGGGATGATCTTGGCCACCGTGACCACTGCGTTGATGAACGCCGCCTGCTGCACCCCCCGCAGGATCATGAAGTGGAACAGCCAGATTCCCACGGACGCCACCGCGATCGCAATGACCGTGTTGCCGTCGCCAAAAATGGGAAAGAAGGCGCCGAGCGTCGACTTGATCAACACCCAGTACGACACGTTGCCGATGCAACTGCCGATCCAGTAGCCGAACGCCGAAAGAAAACCGAGGTAGTCGCCAAACCCGGCCTTGGCGTAGGCGAAGACGCCCGCGTCCAGGTCGGGCTTGCGCTCGGCCAGCGACTGGAACACGCGCGCCAGCGTGTACATGCCGGCGCCCGCGATCACCCACGCGATGACCGCCCCGACGACGCCCGTGGCGCCGCCAAAGGTTCGAGGCAGCGAGAAGATCCCGGCGCCGATCATCGACCCCACCACCATGCCCGTCAAGGCAAGCAATCCAAGCTTCTTGGGAGTACTGCTTTCCATCATGCACCTCCAGTATTGAGCAAAGATGTAGGCAGGTCGGCCGCCTTCCCTGGTGCTGCCCGGGCCGGCCGGCTATGCCGCGGATACCGCGCAATCAGCTCGTTGAAGCCCCTCGATACAAACTGCGGGTGGCGCCATACACCGTCGTCATCATGATGAGCACGGGCACGCCGATGAACGTGCCGGGTATGCCCCACACCAGGCCCCAGAAGAACACGGCAAACATCACCATCAGGGGCGACAGCGAGAAGGCGCTGCCGGCCAGCCTGGGTTCCAGATAGCAGCCGTAGACGATCTGGATGCAGTTCAAGACCACGAGCACCGCGATGCTCGTCTGCAGCGACCCGTACTGCACGAAGGCGAAGAACGCCGGAAACACGGTTGCCACGAGCGGCCCCAGGAACGGGATGTAGTTCAGCAGGAACGCGAGTCCGCCCCACGCAGTCGCCAGTTCCAGGCCGGCATAGATCGCGAACAGCCAGACCGTCACGCCCGTCAGCACGCTGGCCACCGTGCGGATCACCATGTACCAGCGCAGCTTGCTGGCCACCTCGCGCGCGATGGCCATCCACCGCTGGGCCCTTGCCTCGCCCAGGAGGCGGGTCAGCCGGCCGGGCGCCTCATCCAGCTCGAACAGGCCAAGCGCAATGAAGACGAAGGCCAGGAAGATCATGCCCAGCATGCTGTTGATCCGCAGCGCCACCTCCTGGATCGCCCGGACCAGCCACGCCACATTGAAGCTGTCCTGGAACATCTGGATCGCCATGGCGCCATGCGGATGCAGGGTCTCGGTCTCCAGCGTGAAGAGACGCTGAAAGCGCGCGGCGTTCGCAATCACCCACTGCGCGACCAGACTGAAGCCCCAGGCTGCCAGCGACAGGAACACGACCGACACGACCATCGTGATCGCCAGCACCAGGATGGCGGCAAGCGGCGCCGGCATCTTGCGGCCCAGGTACTGGCGCAGCGGGGCGACCAGGCAGATGAGGAACAGGGCGAACGTCAGCGGAATGAACACCGGGCTGGCCAGGTACAGCAGGCCCAGCAGCAAAATGGCGAAAATGCCGGAGAGTGCGAAGGACATCATCTTGGTATCACCCCATCAACGCGCTTGACCAGATAGGCATAGAACGGATTGGAAGTCAGCCGGGTCAGCGTATCCATGCCGATCACGAAAGCGCCGACCTCGCCGCGCATGGACATGGCGCCCAGGCTGATGCCGAACTCCTCGATGTTGTCCGGATGCGTGCCGTACAGCGCGTCGTCGGTCGGAAACGGCAACGCCACGTGCGAC
This sequence comes from Achromobacter sp., assembly GCA_032015805.1. Classification (GTDB taxonomy): domain Bacteria; phylum Pseudomonadota; class Gammaproteobacteria; order Burkholderiales; family Burkholderiaceae_B; genus Achromobacter. The sequence goes on along the minus strand of DALZRX010000309.1, from coordinate 1,302 downwards.
AGCGAATAGACCTCGCGCGGGTAGTCCATGCCGATGGCGCGCTCCACGACCAGCGTGGCGTTCGGCTCGATGACGCGCTCGATCATGGCGCTGGACGTGGGGCTGGCGTTGGTGACAAGCGTCAGGCGGTAGTTGCGCTTCTCGCCGGGCAGCGTGCCCGCCAGCGACCAGGCCACGCCGCGCCGGAACAGCGGTCCAAGCTTGGTGGCGCGGTTCAGGTCGAACAGCACCAGGTCGCTGCCATTGGCGGGCAGGCGCGCGTACAGGGCGTTGATCAGCGCACGCGTACTGACCGTGAAATCCAGCACCGAATGGAACGTGATGATGGGCGGCAGCCGCTCCAGGCCGCCGGAGCGCTGTTGCGCGACCAGCCGGTCCTGCAGCGTCTGCGTCAGCTCGAACGACTGGCGGGCCGCGTGGACCGGGAACGAGTTGTACTTGAACGGATTGAACTCCGGCACGATGCTGAGCCACGCGGCCTTGGCGAACGCCGGCAGGATGGCGGGCAGCCCGGCCACACCTGCGAAGCGCGCGAACGACGTGATGCCGACCATCGGCGACAGCAGCACCAGGCGGTCAGGCTTGTCGAGCTTGGGATTGTCCAGCGCGTCGAGCGTGTGCATGAGCGCCAGTGCCCCGCCGTTGGAAAATCCCACCATGTGCAGCGGTTTGGGCGCGGGTACGCGGCGCCGCGCTTCGCGCACCGCCAGACGCGTCGCCGCCGCCCAGTCCTCCCAATGCGCGTCCGTCAGCCCGCCCGGCACCGTGCCGTGGCCCGGCATCCGGATGGCGATCGCGACGTACCCGACGGACTGGTAATGCGCGGCAATGTGGCGAAGGCTGTAGGGCGAATCGGTCAGGCCATGCAGCAACACCGCCACGCCCCGGGGCTCGCCCGCCGGCAGCAACATGAACGACCGGTTCCAGTCATGCGCGAAATGTTCGGGATACACCTTGGCATCCGCGAAAAAGCGGTTGCTGTCCACCTTGTCTTCCGGCAGCAGCTTGTCGCCCACGTTCTGCCTGACCAGCGCAAAAAGCTGGTCCTCGTGCGCCAGGTAATCTTCCCAGGTGCTGCGGTCCAGCCGCTCGGCGTCCAGCTCCTGCGGCACGTACGTGTGCCAGGCGGCCAACGGCGGCCCCTGCTGGATGTCGTAGAGGCGCACCCCCATGAGCGTAACCACGACCAGCAGCGCAAGCGCGACGGCGATGATGGCCGCCTTGCGCAGCCGGCGCCACAGCGGACGGCGGCCGGCGCGGGCGGGCTTGCCGGTATTCACTGCGCCGCTCCCGTGCCGGACG
>DALZRX010000308.1:0-5282 GCA_032015805.1 Achromobacter sp. | reverse complement strand
AACGCCCATCGGCCGCCTTCTGGGGCTGGGCCGTGGTCGGCGCCGCGCTGGTCACCGTCTATGCGCTGCGCCAGGGAGAAGGCACGCTGACAGCCGGCTACCTGTGGCTGCTGGTGGCCGTGATGCTGGGCGGGCTGGGCTATGCCGAGGGCGCGCGGGCCTCGCGCACGTTGGGCGGTTGGCGCACAATATGTTGGGCACTGGCCATCAGCGCGCCAGTCGTCGCCGTCCCTGTCGGCTGGATGGCGGCGCAACAGCCGCAATGGCCCAGCTCCGACGTGGTGGCCGCCTGTGCCTATTTGGCGTTCGGCTCGATGTTCCTGGGATTTTTCGCCTGGTATCGCGGCCTGGCTGCCGGCGGGATCGCCCGGGTGGGACAAGTGCAATTGCTGCAACCCTTCCTTACCGTCGTGGCCGCCGCGTTGTTGTTTGGCGAGACCGTGGAGGCCGCGACGTTCGTGTTTGCCGCCGCCGTGATCGCCGTTATTGCCGGTGGACGCCGCGCCATCGTAAGGACCCCGAAATGAACTTCTTCCCCGCCAATTGGGCCGACGTGCCGCTGGCCTCGCTTTCCCTCCTGGGCCCCCTCGCGTTGTTTGCGCTGGTCAGCTCGATCACACCCGGCCCCAATAATGTGATGCTGGCTTCGTCCGGGCTGAACTTCGGATTCCGGCGCAGCGTGCCGCACCTGCTGGGCGTGAACCTGGGCTTTACGCTGATGATCTTTTTGGTTGGCGTCGGGTTGGGTTCGGTCTTCCAGCAGACGCCGGTGCTCTACACCGTGCTGAAGTACGCCGGGGCGGCCTATCTGCTTTACCTGGCCTGGAAGATCGCCAATTCCGGCCCCATGGACGAGGGCGAAGCGCGCGGCAAGCCTTTCACGTTCCTGCAGGCGGCGGCCTTCCAGTGGGTCAATCCCAAGGCGTGGGTGATGGCCGTGGGCGTGGTGGCGACCTACACGCCGCAAAACGGCTTTTTTGCCAACCTGGTGATCGCCACTCTGGTGTGCGGCATCGTCAACCTGCCCAGCATCGGCATCTGGGTGACCTTCGGCACGGCCTTGCGCCGCGTCCTGCACCGGCCCGCCGCAATCCGCGCCTTCAACGTGGGGATGGCCTTGCTGCTGGTCGCCTCGCTGTATCCGGTCGCGCTCGAACTGCTGCACTAAATGCCCGTGGGCGTGGCGCGCGCCAAAGCGGCAGACTCACTGCCGCCGCGCCGGAGTATGCTGATGCCGGAACCCGGACGGACTTGCCGGGTCAGACCCTTCATGCCCGCCCTGCCCCGACTCTCCGCCCGCAGACTGTTCGCCATTGCCGTGCTCGCCGCCGCCGGCGTGGTCGGCTGCACGCAACTTGATTCCTGGCAGCGCCAGACCATTTTTTCGCCGCAGTCCGAACCGCAGTCCTGGTGGCGGGACCCCGCCGCCGGAACGCAGGTCTATGACCTGACGCTGGACAATGGCGACAAGGTGCGCGCCTGGTATCTGGCCAGCCCCAAGGCCAACGCGCCCACCGTTCTCTACTTGCACGGCGCACGTTGGAACCTGAACGGCAGCGCGTTCCGCATCGACGGCTGGAGCCGCATGGGATATTCGATGCTGGCCATCGATTACCGCGGTTTTGGCGCGTCCACGCCGCGCCTGCCTTCCGAAGAAAGCGCGCTGCAGGACGCCATGGCGGCGCTGAAGGAACTGGCGCGGCTGCAGCCGGATCCGGCGCGCCGCTTCGTGTACGGGCACAGCCTGGGCGGCGCAATCGCCATCGACCTGGCCTCGCGCCCCGAGCAACCGGACTTTGCCGGCCTGATCGTGGAATCCAGCTTCACCAGCATCGGCGCGATGCTTGCCACGCTGCGCTGGGGCAGCGTGCCCGGCGCCAGCCTGCTGGTCACGCAGCCGTTCGCCTCGGTGGATAAGCTGACGCAACTTCACACGCCAATGCTGTTCATGCATGGCACCGCCGACCGCGTCGTACCCCATACGATGAGTGACGAACTCTTTGCCGCCGCCCGCAACGTGGCGCCGGACCTGAAGCGGCTGGTGAAGATCGAAGGCGCCTCGCATTCGGGCGCCTTCCGGAGCGGCACGCAGTACGAAACCGCTGTAAGAACCTTCATGCAGGATGCCAGCCAGGCTTACCAGCGCAAGAAGGGTTAGGCGTTTACACCTGGGCTGCCGCGCCGTCGACACGGCGGGAAAACCACTTGATCACCCGGGGCCGGGCACGGTCGTAGCCCAGGTTGTAGAAGAACGCGTAGGGCAGGTAGAACAGCACCAGCGCGATGTCCAGCACGAAGGCTTCCCAGAGGCTGATGCTGAGCCACCACGCGGCCAGCGGGATCACGATGAGGATCAGGCCGAACTCAAAGCCGCACGCGTGCAACACGCGAACGCGGAAGGTGCGGATCCAGCCCAGGCGGTTCTCGATGCGATCAAAGCCCGCGTTGTAGATCATGTTCCACACCAGCGCAATCCAGGCGATCACGGCGGTGAGGATGCCCATTTCGAACAGGGATTTGCCCATGGCCCACGCCGCCACCGGGGCACACAGGCCAATGGCGATGATTTCGAACAGAAAGGCGTGGAGGAATCGTTCCCTGATGGTTTTCTTGGCTTGCGTCATGACCCACCTGCGGTCGGTTGCTACGGAATGACGGCATTGTCCGCGACATTTCCGTTACGATAAAGATAATATCCATCGGAAAAACCGATACACATTTACCGTCATGCGCCACTCACTCGAATCTCTGGCCGCATTCGCCCAAGTTGCCGCCGAAGGCTCGTTTTCCGCCGCGGCGCGCAAGCTGGGCAAGAGCCAGTCCACAATCAGCGAAACCATCGCGAATCTTGAGGTGGACCTGAATGTCGCCCTGTTTGACCGCAGCCAGCGCCAGCCGTCACTGACCGCCGCCGGCAAGGTGCTGCTGGGACAGGCCATGCAAGTGCTGGCCGCCAATGACCGCCTGAACCGCAGTGCCAGCCAGTTGGCCGAAGGCCTTGAGCCACGGCTCACGGTCGTGCTGTCCGACACGTTCCAGTCACGCACGTTCGAAGCCATGCTCGGCGAGATCGACAAGCGCTATCCGGCGCTGCGCTTCGAATGCCTGATCGCGGAATACGAGGACGTGGTGGCGTTGGTGCAGCAGGGCCGCGCACACGTGGGTTTGATGGCGGCGCAGGAAAGCTATCCGCCGGACGTGGCGCACGCGTGTCTGGCCGAAGGCTCCGAGATCGTGCTGTGCGTTGGTCGCTCGCATCCGTTGGCAAGCCTGCCGTCGGTCACGTCCGATCATCTGAAGACCGAACGCGAGCTGCGGCTGAGCACCTACGAGCTGGACGACAAGGAAGCGACACCCGCGCATGCGACGTGGTCGGCGCCGGGCTACCTGATGCTGCTGGAAATGGCCAGCCTGGGCTTTGGCTGGACCGAGCTGCCGCGCTGGATGATCCAGCGCTTCGGCGGCGACCAGCTCGTGGAACTGAAGGTGCCGGGATGGCCGCGCCATATCCATGTCGACGCGGTCTGGTCCACCCGCCGCGCGTTAGGGCCGGCGGGTGCCTGGCTGCTGGAAAGCCTGACGCAGGGATAACGCAGACCGCATGACGCGCGTCTGGGATCAGCGCGCCGTGGACGCCAGGCGCGTGATGCTCACGCCGTTGACGCCAAGCCACACGCCCAGTTCCAGATCGGCCAGCACGTCGAATTCCGCGCGCCGCTGGCACGCCATGGCGCTGCCCTGCCCGATGCCCAACGCCGGATGGCACATGAGGAGGTCGCCATCACGTGCATTAAACAGCCAGGTTTGCAGCAGTCGAGCATACCGGCGCTTGCCGCCATCGAACGCATATACGCCCAACAGCCGCCGATTGGTGCGCAGACCGCTTGAACGCGCCTCGCGCGCCAGCGCCGCCCCCCCCAATGCGCCAATCAAGCGTGCCTTGAGCGATTCCTTGAGCGGAATGCCGCGTTGCGCGCCGGGCTCGGTCCGGCGCAGCCACGGCGCGCGCGTCCCATAGCGCTGCGCGAGCAGAGCCAGGACGCGCTGACGGATGCCGGGAAGCTGGTGGACATGTTGATGGCCGTCGACGTAATCCGGTGCGCGCCCGAACGCGGCTTCGAAGGCGTCGAACTGCTGGACGAGCTGCGCGTCGATCCATGCGGCATCAAGCAGACCTGCATAAGCCTTCAGGATCAGCGCGCCCAGCGTGGGCATCGGCTGGGCGTGCGGGTCCAGCGTTTCCGAGAGGTTCAAGTGCAGGCCGACGTCCACATCCATCGCTGCGAGCCGCGGCGCATTGGCAGCGAATGTGGGCCCCAGCGTCAGGCAGCTGACGGCGCTGAGGCGCCTCATGCCGGCCAGCGCAATCATGCCCTCATCGATGTCTGCATTCATGCCAAAATCATCACCGCACACCACAACGCGTTTGCTCATCAACGCCTCTCCGTTTCTCTGTCCGCCCGTTCCCACATGCGCACCCTCATCCGGCAAATCAGCCTTTTCGTCGCGGTCGGCTGCGCCGCCGCGGCCACGCATTGGGCCGTTGCCGTGGGTTGCGTCGAAGCGTTCGGCGCGCCGCCGCTGGCGGCCAACCTGATCGGCTGGCTGGTCGCCTTCGTGGTGTCCTTCAGCGGCCACTACCGGCTTACGTTTCGACATTCGCCCATACCCTGGACCGTGGCGGCCCGTCGTTTCTTTCTCATTTCGGCCATCGGCTTTGCGATCAACGAAGCGGCCTACGCCTGGCTGCTGCACGCCACCAACGTTCCCTATGACACGCTGCTGGCGTTGATCCTCATCGCCCTGGCCTTTGCGACGTTTGTCGCTAGCCGGCTGTGGGCGTTCCGGCACAAACCCGCTGCCTGAGCGCCGCGTCAACCTCCACGCGCCACATCGCGTGCCGGGCGCTCGCGACAACCGGCGCCAACCCCTGCAGCGGCGTGTAGACCGCGCCGTCGCCCAGACCGCCCCAGACCCAGAACCGGGCGCCCTCTTGCGCCGAACACAAGCGCGCATTGAACTGGGCGGCGCTGACCAGCACCTGCTTCCCGGTGACCGGATCGAACTTCGCGGCGTCGTACAGTTCCTTGCGCCAGTTGTCGCGCACGGGAACCTCGGGATTGAGCCAGTCGTCCACAACCCAGGTCGGCTTCGGGGCGCGAGCGTACAACGCCAGGTCGAAGGGATAGGCGTGCAGCGAAACGAAGGTGTCCTCCCGCCGCGCCTGTTCCCGCACGACCTTCGCCAGCGGCGCGGCGCTGCCGCGTGCGTTGAACGGCGCC
>DALZRX010000307.1:0-5293 GCA_032015805.1 Achromobacter sp. | reverse complement strand
AAAGATCAGCGCGATGTTGGTGGCGCTGGTGGTCTGGGCGCCGATGTACTGCGGCGCCACCGCCACGCCCATGCCCAGCACGGCCAGCGGCAATAGCGCCGGCAAGCCGCGCCATAGCGCCCGGCGATGCGCGCGCAAGGCGGGGAGGGCAAACGGCAAGAGGATCATGAGGGCGATCAGCCAGCGGCCGAAGGCGAGGAAGACGGGCGGAAGATTGGCGTCGTGGGCCCAGCGGGCGGCGACCATGTTCGAGGCGAACAGCGCCGGCGCGCTGAACAACATGACGGTGCCGGACAGGCCGAGACCGGTTTTTGCGGGTGCTGCTGCGGTGGGCATGACTTCCTGCCGCGCGGATCGGCGCGCGGGCTTGCTGCGTGGAAACTGCCGGCGCGCGCGCCGGGTTGTGCCGCAGCGTGAGCGCCGAATCGGGACGCGCGGGATAGGTGCGCGCCTTGCGGAAAGTCTACGTGTCCGTGCGAAGAATAGGTTTCCTGATTCACACCGGATTAGGCCAAGACGGAGAATGTTCTTTCTGTAAAATCCGCTGTCGCAGGGATTTTGTCTTCAACTATCCGCCAGTCATGCCCATACTGCCCAAACTCGATGAAACCGACCGCAAGATCCTGCGCGCGCTGCGCGCGGACGGACGGCTGACGAACCTGAAACTGGCCGAGACGGTCGGCCTGTCGCCCACCCCGTGCTGGAACCGGGTCAAGGCGCTGGAAGAGGCGGGTGTGATCGAAGGCTATGCGGCATTGCTGAACCAGAAGGCGCTGGGATTGCCGGATACGGTGATGATCGAAGTCACGCTGGAACACCACGACGACGACACGCTGGCGCGCTTTGGCGAAGAGATCAGCCGCTTGCCCGAAGTGGTGGAGGCGTTTCTGGTGACGGGCGAATACGACTACCTGATCAAGGTCGCCGTGGCAGGCACGGAGGGCTACGAGGAATTCCTGCGCAAGCGGCTCTACAAGCTGCGTGGCGTGCGGCACAGCCGGTCCACCTTTGTGCTGCGCCGGCTGAAGCACACGCCGTCAGTCGAGCCCTGACGGCGGATCAGCCGCCGATGAATTCCTGGATGGCGCCGTTGAAGGCGCGCGGATTGCCCAGGTTCATGCCGTGCGAAGACCCCACGATGTCGACGCGATGCGCTTGCGGCAGCCATTGCGCCAGCGCGTCCAGCACGGCGGGGTAGGGGGCGGGGCTGAGCGCGCCGCCGATCAGCAGGACAGGCATCTTCAGGGCGCCGACCTGCGCGGGCGTCAGCGTGTCAGGCCGTTCGTCCACCTGCCCGAAGAGCGTGCCCACGTTATCGCGCACCATCTCCTTGAACCACGGCACCATGCGCTGCCAGGTGTTGGGTCCGGTCACGGTGTCCACGAAGAGGGCCAGTCCGTCCTCGATCTCGCCTTGCCGGATGAGCGTCAGGGCACGTTGCCGAAAGCCCCCGCGTTCGTCGGCCTTGCCGGGCAGCGGCAGGCCAGGGTCCGCCAGCGTGAGACTGCGCAGCGATTCGGGTTGGCGCAGGGCAGCCTCAAGCGCAACTCGTCCACCCCGCGAATGGCCCACTACGTGGGCCGGGCCGCCAGCCACCTTGTCGATGAACTCCAGCACGTCGCTGGCGTGCTGCTCGATCGAAAAGCCGCCGCCTTCGCCGTCCCAGGTCTCGGGCCAATAGCGACGCAGGCAAACGGCCAGAACCCGGAACGAATTTCCGAGCGGTGCCATCTGCGACTTCCAGTAGCGGCTGTCGGACAGGGAGCCGTGCACCAGCACCAGCGGCGTGCCGCTGCCGTACTCGGTGTAGGACATGGCATAACCGCCGATGGGCGCGGTTTGCAGGGGCAAAACGGGTTCGGAACGCATGAAGATCGGGACGTGAGGCCAGGTCCGCATTCTAGCCCGGCATCGCGGCGCGGCGGTCCCGCCGGACGCTGATACACTCGTCTGCGGCACGCTGGCGCTGTCCGCCCGCCTGTCAGTTTCCCCGAACGGAGTTTTCATCGATGTCGCCAGAATCCATCGCCGCCTTGCCGGAATCCGCCCAGCGCGTCGCGCGTCTGCTGGTCGAAATGGGGCATGACAAACCCGTGGTGGTGCTGCCCCAGACCGGCAAGACCTCAGCGGAGGCGGCAGCAGGGCTGGGCTGCGAGGTGGCCCAGATCGCCAAGTCGATCATCTTCCGGCGCGCCACCGACAACGCGCCGGTGCTCGTCATCGCCAGCGGTGCGAACCGCGTCGACGAAGCCAAGGTGGCGGCGCAGGTCGGCGCACTGGCCAAGGCCGATGCGCGCTTCGTGCGCGACATGACCGGCTACGCGATCGGCGGCGTGTGCCCTATCGGCCACGCGGTCAAGCCCGTGATGCTGCTGGACGCGGATCTCTTCAACTACGAAAGCCTCTGGGCCGCCGCGGGCCATCCGCATACCGTCTTCAATCTCACGCCCGCTCAGCTTGCGGACATGACCGGCGCTCCGGTCGCGGACGTGGCGCAGCGCGCCTGAGCTTGCACGCCCCAGCCTGCGTGGCTTAGCCGGGGTGCGCCTGCAGCCCGTCGATCAGCACCTGCCGCCGGCCCATCGAGCACGCCTCCACGCGCGCCTGCACGCCGTAGACGGCAGCCAGCGAATCCGGCGTGATGACGGCGGCCGGCGCTCCTGCGGCGTGCAGCCGCCCTTCATGGATCATCACGGCCTGATCCGCATGCTGCAGGGCCACGTTCAAGTCGTGCAGGACGATCAGGCTGATGAGGCCATGCTCGCGTGTTTCCTGCTGCAGCAGCCGCATGACGTGGAACTGGTAGTTCAAATCCAGGGCCGATAGCGGCTCATCGAGCAGCAGCACACGCGGGTGGCGGATCAGCGCCTGCGCCAGACCCACAAGCTGCTTCTGCCCGCCGGACAGCGCGTCCAGGTAGTGCAGGGCCAGATGGGCAATGCCCAGTCGCGCCAGCAGCCTGTCGATGGCCTGCAGATCCACCGAGGACGCCGCCGTGTCGCCGGCGCGTGCCGCCACAAGAACCGACTCGAATACCCGCAGGTGGACCGCCGCGGGCAGGCTCTGGGGCAAGTACACAACGTGGCGGGCGCGCTCGCCGTGGTCCAGGCGCGTCAGGTCCAGGCCGTCCAGCACCGCACTTCCCACCCGGGGGCGCACCAGGCCGGCCAGCGCCTTGAGCAGCGTCGACTTGCCGCTGCCATTCGGGCCGAGCAGCGCCGTCACCTCGCCTGCGGCCAGGGCGGGGATCGACAGGTCGTGCAGCACGTCCTCGCGCCCGTAGCCGGCCGTAAGCCCCTGCACTGCCAGACCGGCAGGCGATGTCGACCGTGCGGGTGTGGTCATGGCAATTGCCTGCGCAGGACGACGGAAACGAAGAACGGAATCCCGACCAGCGCGGTCACGATGCCCACGGGCACCACGACGCCAGGCATGAGGTTCTTGGATGCGATGGACGCCAGTGACAGGATCACGGCGCCCACCAGGGCGCTGCCCGGCAGATAGAAGCGGTGGTCTTCGCCAAACAGCCGGCGCGCGATGTGCGGCGCCACCAGTCCGATGAAGCCGATCGTGCCGACAAAGGCGACCGCCAGCGCGGACAGCAGGCTGACCCGCGCCAACGCCGACACGCGCACGCGGCGCACGTCCACCCCGAAGCTGGCGGCCCGGTCCTCGCCCAGCCGCAACGCCGTCAGCTTCCAGGATTGGCGCATGGCAAGCGGCAGCGCCACCGCGAACGCCAGCGCCAGCACGCCCACGGTCGTCCAACTGGACCGCGCCAGGCTGCCCATGGTCCAGAACACCAGGTTTTGCAGGGCTTCGGCGCTGGCCGTGAACTGCACCAGCGACACCAGTGCATTGAAAGTGAACACCATGGCGATGCCGAACAGGACGACACCCGATGTGTTCATGCCGCCCCACCGCGCCACGGCGTCCAGCAGCAGTGCCGCCAGCAGGGCGAACAGGAAGGCATTGGCGGCGATCAGCCAGCCGGCGGGAACGCCCGGCAGCCCGAACTGAAGCACGATCGCAAGCGACGCGCCGAACGCCGCGGCCGACGACACACCCAGGGTGAACGGGCTGGCCAGGGGATTGTTCAGGATTGTCTGCATCTCGGCGCCCGCCAGGCCCAGCGCCATGCCCACCAGGGCGGCCATCAGGGCGGACGGCAGCCGGATGTCCCAGACGATCACGCGCCACGTCGGATCGGCGTCGGCCGGCGCGGCCAGCGTCTGCCAGAGCGCTCGCCAGGGCAGGCCGGAGGGGCCCACGGTGAAATCGATCAGCAGCGCAAACAGAATCGCCGCCAGCAGCAGGGCAATCAGCCCCGCCCGGCGGCGAAGAATATGGCGGTAAGCGCCTGCCGCGCTTGCGGCGTGCCGCATTACTGCAGCAGTTGCAGCCGGCTCTTGGCCGTGGTGGCGGCCGGCGTGGTGGGGTAGTCGCGGACGATGCGTTGCAACGTGGTCTTGGCGCCGGCGCGGTTGTTCAGTTCGATCTGGCTGCCCGCGATGATCAGCAGGGCATCCGGCGCGCGGGCGTTGTCCGGCGATTTCTGGACCATGGCATTCAATTGCTCGATGGTGCCCTTGAAGTCCTTGAGCGCGTAGCGGCTGCTGCCCTGGTAGAACTGGGCGCTGGGCGCGAGCTGGCTGTTGGGATAAAGCGCGGTGAAGGCGGCCAGCGATTCGGCGGCTTCCTTGTATTGGCCCTTGCGGAACAGGTCCATCGCGCCGTCATAGGCGGTCTGTTCCTGCGGATCGCCGGCAGAGGCGCCCGGGGGGTTCGCGCTACCCGGCGCGGCGCCCGGCTTGGCGCTCGGCTGCTGGCGCGACACCAGCTCGAGCTGGTCGCGCAGTTGGGCGATTTCCTGCTGAAGGGCCTGGATCTGGTCGGCCAGTTGCAGCTTGGCGCGCTGGCTTTGCTCGTTCTGCTGCTGCACCTGCTGGCGCAAATCCAGGATGGCCTTGCGGGCTTCATCGTCAGAAAAAGCGTGAGCGGGGGCTGAAAGGGCGGCAAGCGCCAGGCCAGTGGCCACAATCAGGGGACGCAGGGACAGAACGTAATCGCGCATGAATATTCCCGGGGGATAAAAACAAACGTCGGGACGGCCGGCTGGCCGTCCCGACGCGAGGTAGGGCTCCAGACTAAGCGAAAAGCTTAACGCAGATAATTGATATCGGCGCGGCGGTTTTCGGCAAAGTCGGCTTCAGTCGTACCCGTCGAGCGCGGCTTTTCCTTGCCGAAGCTGATGGTTTCGATCTGGTTGTCGCTGACGCCCAGCAGGGTCATC
>DALZRX010000306.1:0-5299 GCA_032015805.1 Achromobacter sp. | reverse complement strand
GAGGCCGGAATACATGCGGGCCAGGGCGTCGGAAAAATCCGCGAGGCCCCGGTAGCAATGGGCGACCGCATGGGTCGCGTCTTTCCAGGGACGGCGGCGCCACACAAGCGCCGTCATCAGGATCGCCCACACGGCGCCGGCCAGGAAGAAGAGCGTGTACCAGAGGCTTTCCATCAAGGTCGGCGCGGGCAGTTCGGCGGCCACGACAAAACCCGCCGACAGGAGGGTGCCGACAATGGCAGCGGCCGGCCCCAGCACGCGCAACAGGCCGCCGAAAGTGCAGCAGACAAAAGTCAGTGGAAGCAGGAGCCACAGGTGTGCGGCGCTGGCGCTCGCCAGCAGGCAGAAGAGGGCGCCGATCAGTCCCAGCGCCAGCATCGAACCGGCGCGCTTGCGCAACGGGCCGCCAGGATCGCCGAAGCAGGCCCAGAACGCCGCGATGGCGGTCCACCCCAGTCGCGGCTCGTGCACCAGCACGGCAAGAATTACGGGAGCTGCGCTGATCGCGGCAGCTTGCAGGGCATCGAGCCACAGCACATTGCGCAGGGAGGCGCGCCAACGGGTAAGCAGACTAGTCACTCGGGTGGGAAATGCAGCAGGAAAGGGCTGAGGCGGGGTCACGAAACGGCAACCCTACCATGTCGACAAGACGACCATCGGCGCGGCGAACCATATGGCTGGAGAGCCGCGCCAAACATGAATTTGCGCACCTTAACACCTATGGTTACATGTGTGTGACTTTATGGCGTTGAAGGCGCAGAATGCCTCCATATCGGGTTCCGACCAGCGCCCGGACAGCGCAGACCACGGCATCGGAACACTTCAGGAGCAAGCCATGATAAAGACAGAGCCTTGCCAAGATCCCGTGGTCAGCGATGCGGAAATCACTGCCCTGATCACCGGCCGGGACGGGCTGCGCGTGCTCCTGCAACCACAGGTGGACCTCCTGACGGGCCGGATCGTTTCCGCCGAAGCCCTGGTGCGTTGGCAGCACCCGCACTTGGGCGTCGTGATGCCCTCCGACTTCATTCCGGCAGTAAACCGGCTTGGGTTGGATTGCAAGCTGTTTGAACGCGTCAGTGTCCGTGTCATCGACGCGCTGCAGACGCTGCGTCGTGTCGGCGTAGCGGTGCCGTTGGCGATCAATGCGCCTGCCACCACCCTGTCCGAAATGCGCTGCGTCGACTTCCTGCTGGATCGGATCCGCGCCGCGGAACTGCCGCCGTCGCTCGTGCGGGTGGAGCTGACGGAAGACCAGCCGATCCACGATCTCGAGGTGTTGCGCGCGTCGCTATTGCGGCTGGAAGAGGCCGGCTGCGAGGTCAGCCTGGATGACTTCGGCACCGGCCATGCCTCCCTGAAGCTGTTGTCCGCGCTCCCGTTGTCCGAAGTGAAGATCGACCAGTATTTCGTCACGCGCATGCGCCGCAGCGCCGTGGCGTTCGAGGTGCTGCGCACGGCGGCGGAACTGGCCACCCGGCTCGGATGGCGCGTGGTGGCCGAAGGGGTTGAGAATGTCGCCGACATTCCGGCGCTGCGTGCGGCGGGGTGCCGTTACGGGCAGGGATTCTCATTGGGGCGGCCCATGCCGCTGGACGAGCTGATCATGCGTCTTCGCACGCAACGCGACGGCGGAGAGCCGTTGGCGGCGCCTGCCGCGTACGCGTCCTCGTGGCTCGACGCCTTTGACGGCCCCGGGCAGGACGTCGAGCCGGGGCGCCCGGCGGCGCGCACTGTGACCCTATAGCGCCTGCAAGCGTAGTTTTTACCTGTCGGCGCCGGACTTTCCCTCTCTCGTCTCCGTCCCCTTAAAAAGCATACGCCGCGTACCCTGGCAAGGCCGGTGTTGGGCACGGGGGTTGCTCTTGGTTGATGGCGGAATATCTCCGCTTACTAGGAGACGAGTAATGGCCAACCAGAACCAACCCGACCAACAGAAGCAACCGCAAAAGCAACAGTCCCAGGAAAATCCCCAGGACCGCAACCGGTCGCCGGGTCAGCAACCCGGTCAATCCGGCCAGCAAATGGAGAAAGACCGCGATCAACAGGGTCAATCTTCAGGGCAACAGAACAGGAACCAGCGCTAAGCGCGCTGGCTATGCAACCCGCGTCACCAGCACGCGGTTCTTTGCATAGCGCCTGGCGGCCCCGATCGCGCCTGCTCCGTGGCGCGGCCGGGGCCGAATTGCATCTGGACCGCGCGATGCTCGGAACGTCAGGAAGCTGCGTCGAACGCCGCCCCGCATGGACTACGCCGACAGGCACAGCGCGGCTGGACCGTCTCGCAGCACTTCCGCCAGCGGCAGCACGCCATCGGCGCCCGCGCGGACGCGACGCCCCGTCACGGCATCGTGTAGCGACAGGCTAGGGCCGCCGGCGGGCCAGCGCAGCACAGTGTCGTTCCAAAATGCGCGTGCCTCGGCAGCATCGCCGCGCGCATACCCGGCCAGCCGCAGCGCGCAAGTCCGAGATCCGACGACCAAGGCCGTCTGTCCGTCGTGCTGTCGCAGGTAAGCCAGCACGTGGTCGGCTTGTGGCCCCTCGGCACGCAGGGGGTAGAAGTCGCCACCCGCGAAAGGCGCTGGCGCACGCTGGCGGGCAAGCAGCAAGCGGTGGATAAGCGCTTGCTTGACGGCGCCGGACATCCATGCGGATTCCGACATATCGATGGCCGTCTCGCGCGAGCGTTCCGCGAGCAGCGAGGCGCGCAGGGCGTAATCAACGGCGCGCCGGTTGTCCGGGTCCACCAGGCTGAAGTCCCACAGATCCGTTCCTTGATACAGGTCCGGCACACCCGGCAGCGTGTTGCGCAGCAGCGTCTGCGTAAAGCTGTTCACCAGACCCGCTGGCGCAATCTCCAAAGCGAAGGCCGCGAGGCCGGCCAGCACGCCGCGTCCGTCGGGATCCTGGCCCAGCCACGCCAGGCATTCCTTTGCTGCAGCCTCGTACGCGGGATCCTGGTCGGTCCAGCTTGTGTGCAGCTTGGCCTCGCGCAAGGACTTCTCCTGCCATTGGCCAATGCGTTCCAGCCACTGCTGCAGCGCGTCAGGCACCCAACTTGCCGGATCCGCGCTCCACTCGCAAGGCCAGGCGCCGATCAGCGTCTGGATGAGCATGTAGCGATCGGCGCGCGTCGTGCCGGCGGGCAGCGCATCGATCCAACTCCGAGCCGCTTCCTGCCACCGCTCGGGCATTTCAGTCAGCACGGCGAGCCGGGTTCGCGCGTCTTCGCCGCGCTTGTGATCGTGGGTGGCCGTGGCGAGCATCGCCCGGGGGTGGGTGCGTGCGCGGGCGGCGCACAGGTCGAAGAACGCCTCTGCAGACAGGCTGAAGCGCGCCGGCGACGCGCCGACCTCATTTCGCGACAGCAGGGGGCCATATCGGTAGAAGAGCGTGTCTTCCAGCGCCTTTGCGGCCAGCGGCGGCGTCAACTGCTGGAAACGGCGCAGCGCGGTGTAATGCCCGGACTCTCCGTTCAGCCACTCGGCGATCTGCGCCAACAAGGTGGCGTCGGCGGATCCCTCGCGCGCGGCCAGCGCCGACGCGGCGCCTTCGATCGCGATCTCGCGCCAATGCGCGTCGGCTGGATTGCGGCCCTCGTCCTCGGCGTAGGTGCGGTAGACGGGAAACGCCGCCAGCATGGCGCTCAGGGCGCGGTCGATCGCGGTGGCCGTCCAGTCGCGCGTTCGCAGATCCTGCACGGCAATCTGTTCCAGGCAACGCACCAGCGCCTGCCGTTCCGCCGGGAAATGCCGGACCAGCATGCGCACCCGCGCCGCACGCAACTGCTCG
Organism: Achromobacter sp.; assembly: GCA_032015805.1. Taxonomy (GTDB): domain Bacteria; phylum Pseudomonadota; class Gammaproteobacteria; order Burkholderiales; family Burkholderiaceae_B; genus Achromobacter. Next base: position 1,507 of record DALZRX010000306.1, on the reverse strand, counting down.
CCGGCCTCGCGGTCATCGCCGGTCAACGTGCGCCAGAGCTCGCGCAGTGGCGCCTCGGCTTGCGGCGCATGCAGCACGGCGCCCACCTGGTCCATGAAGTCGTAGCCGGTAGTGCCATCCGTGAGCCAGCGGGGATCCAGTACCTCGTCATGGGCCAGGATCTTCTCGACAACGAGGTAGGGCTGGTCCTGGCGCAGCGGCGCCGGCCGGCTGGCGTTGGCATCGGCAAGACGGGAAGACAGGCGGCGCAGATATCCGCCCGGCGAGGCGAGCCCGTCGATGTGATCGATGCGCAGGCCGTCAAGTACGCCTTGCGCGTACAGACGCAGGACCAGCGCGTGCACGGCGTCGAATACGGTCTCGTCCTCGACGCGCACGCCGACAAGCTCTGTGATTTCGAAAAAGCGCCGCCAGTTGATCTGCTCCGGCGCCGTGCGCCACCAGGCAAGGCGATAGTGCTGGCGTTCCAGAAGCTCATGCAGGCGCTGGCGTCCGGCTGGCTGCGCGGGATCGTGCTCGCGCAACCAGGCTTGGCGCTGGGCAGCGCGTGGCAACGAGGACGGCGTGAGGGGGTAACGCTGTCCATGCACGTCCAGCTCGGGCGTGGACGCCTCGGCGTCCCACTGGGGGGTGACGGCACCATGCTCCAGCGCGGCGCCGTAAGGGTCGCCCAGCACGGGCAACAGCACCTTGTTGCGCAGCGCGGGCGCCGGCGGATTCCACTCAATGTCGAAATAGGCGGACCTCGTGCTTGCCGGGCCATTGGCCAGCACGTCGTGCCACCAGGCGTTCGAGGGGTGGGCCGCCATGTGGTTGGGCACGATGTCCGCGATGAGACCCAGGCCACGCGCCCGCGCGGCGGCTGCAAGGCGTAGCAGGGCGGGTTCGCCGCCCAATTCGGGGTTGACGACGGCGTGGTCGATGACGTCGTAGCCGTGCGTGGATCCTGCCCGCGCGCGCGTGATCGGCGAGAGATACAGGTGGCTGACGCCCAGGTCCGCGTAGTAATCCACCTGTGCGCACGCGTCGTCGAGCGTGAATCCTGCATGAAGCTGCAGGCGGGCGGTGGCTTGCGGTGTGCTCAAGATTGTCTCCTTCCGGCGCGCGCGGCATCCAGGCGGGCCTGCGTGGCCGGGTCGGCAAAGGTCGCGCGTATGCTCAGGGGCAAACGTTGGCACCAATTGGGATGGGTGTCGATGGTGCCCGGCAGGTTCGGCTGGTCCAGCACGCCCGCAATGTCCTCCATCGGCACGAGCAGCAGCGGACATGGGCTGGACGACACGAAGCGCAGCAGCTCCGGGATCGGCGCCTGCGCGGGCGGCGTTTCCGCGTTGGGGTCCAAGGCGCGGGAGAGCAGTTCGCGGTCCAGCGCCCGGCCGGCGCGCAGGCTTTGCTCATCGTCGTCCGCGCCCAGCAGGTTGAGCTTCACGCGCCAGTCGATGTCGCGCTCTTCCCACCAGCCGCGCAGCGTCGGAAGGTCGTGGGTGGTCGTCATGGCCGCCGCGTT